>DATEOP010000243.1:0-6256 GCA_035274065.1 Burkholderiaceae bacterium | reverse complement strand
TGCCGCCAGCGTCAAGAGCACGGCGAGCGCCATGCCGACAACGCGGGGCAGGCGAAGCGTCATTGCTCTGGGCTGCACGAGCAGCGCGACGATCGCGATCCAGATGGCAACGGCTACCGCGCCCAGCGGGAACACCAACGCTTCGATTGTGTTGGATGACGCTAATAGCACCGCCAGCAGCGCGGCGGCGACGATTAGCGCCACGACGATCGAAACCGTGCGAGTGGCCCCGGTCAACTGCAGCCACTCCGCGAGTGCGAATCCCAACAGCGCCGTAACGACAACGGCAAATGCGGTCGATGACCAGACCATCGCACCCACCGCAACGATCAGCAGCACCGACGCAGTAGCGACGCGCTGCCTCAGCACGGAAGCCTCGACCCACGTTTACGCCGCATCGGCAATCGTCGTTCGGCCGTCGAGCTGTTCGCCGGTCATGCCAAAGCGGCGTTGCCGGGTGGCAAACCAGTCGAACGCGCGATCGAGCTCGATGGAATCAAATTTCGGCCATAGAACATCGCAGAAATAGAACTCGGTGTACGCGAGCTGATACAGCAAGAAGTTGCTGATTCGCTTCTCGCCGCCGGTGCGTATCAGCAGATCAGGATCGGGCGCGAATGCCAATGCAAGATGCGATTCGATTTCTCGCTCCCGCAATTCAACCCGATCGACGCCAGACTCGAGCTGAGCGTTAGCCGCGCGCGTCGCCGCTTGCGCAATGTCCCACCGGCCACCGTAGTCGGCGCATATCGTGAGGTTCAGCTTGGTGTTGTGTTCGGTGCGATGCTCTGACTCGATGATCAAGCGGCGAAGCTCGGAGTCGAAGCCCGAGCGATCCCCGACTACGCGCAGCCGCACGCCAAGCTCGATCAGCTTGTCTATCTCGCGCTGCAGAGCAAAAACAAAAAGCTTCATCAGCGTCGACACCTCGTCGGGAGGGCGGCGCCAGTTCTCGGAGCTGAAAATGAACAGCGTCAGATATTCGACGCCGCGCTCGCCGCACGCCTGCAATGTGGACCGCACCGCGTCGACACCACGCGAGTGTCCTGCAACGCGCGGCTTACCTTGAGCCACCGCCCATCGCCCGTTCCCATCCATGATGATCGCGACGTGACGCGGAATGCGGCGCGCCGCTGTCGGATTTGCCGAAGAATTGGACGTGCGCACAGCGGAGGAAGTCATCGCGGATGACCGTCAAACCGTCATGACTTCTTTTTCTTTCTCCGCGCCAAGCCGATCGATCTCGGCGACGTAGCGATCAGTCAGCTTCTGAATCGCTTCTTCCGCACGGCGATCATCGTCTTCGGAAATTTCTTTGTTCTTCAACATCTCCTTGACGTGATGGTTTGCGTCGCGACGCAGGTTTCGTACCGCCACCTTGGCGGTTTCGGCTTCGTGCTTAACAACCTTGACAAGCTCCTTGCGCCGCTGCTCGGTAAGAAGCGGCATCGGTACGCGCACGATGTCACCACTGGTCGCGGGGTTCAATCCCAGATCCGACTCCCGGATTGCTTTTTCGACAACGGGGATCATTTTCTTTTCCCACGGCTGAATCGTGATCGTCCGTGCGTCGCCGAGCCCGACCTGGGCCACCTGATTCAGCGGCATCATCGAGCCGTAGTAATCGACTTGGATGTGATCGAGCAGCCCGACGTGCGCGCGGCCGGTACGCACCTTTGCATAGTCGTGTTTCAACGCCTCGACCGATTTCTGCATCTTCTGATCGGTCGACTTTTGTATCTCAGCAATACTCATCGGCTCACTCCTTACGTCTAGACATGAACCAGCGTGCCTTCATCCTCGCCCAGCACCACACGCTTCAGCGCGCCTCGCTTGGCGATATTGAACACCTTTATCGGAAGCTTTTGGTCGCGGCATAGCGCGAAGGCCGTCGCGTCCATGATCTGCAGCTTGCGATTCAGTGCTTCGTCGAACGTGATCGTCGAGTAACGTGTCGCGTTCTTGTCTTTCTTCGGATCGGCCGAGTAAACGCCGTCGACCTTGGTTGCCTTCAAAACAATCTGCGCACCGATTTCCGATCCGCGCAGTGCCGCCGCGGTGTCGGTCGTGAAAAATGGATTGCCGGTACCGGCAGCGAAGATGACGATCTTTCCTTCTTCGAGATAGCGCAGCGCTTTCGGGCGGATGTACGGCTCAACCACAGCTTCGATATTGAGTGCCGACTGCACGCGCGCCTCGACACCCGCGCGGCGCAACGCATCCTGCAGCGCCATCGCGTTCATGATCGTCGCCATCATGCCCATGTAATCGGCTGTCGCACGGTCCATTCCCTCGGCACCGAGCGCGACACCGCGGAAGATGTTGCCACCACCAATGACGACCGCAACTTCAACGCCGAGTCGAACGACTTCGCCGAGGTCGGCGACCATACCCTCCACGGTCGCACGGTTGATACCGAAGGCGTCATCACCCATTAACGCTTCGCCCGATAATTTCAGCAGCACGCGCCGATAAGCTGGAGCTGCTTGAGCGTCGATCATCGCGGTCTTGGCCGACATGTCTTTACTCAGGCATCAAAGTGGCACTCATGCACGGGCGGTCGCCATGGCAGCGACCTCGGCCGCGAAATCGGTTTGCTTTCTCTCGATCCCCTCACCGACCACGTACAGCACGAAGCTGCTTACGCTGGCGCCCTTGCTTTTCAGAAGCTGCTCGATGGTCTGCTTGCCGTCTTCGGCCTTGACGAAGACCTGACCGAGCAACGTCACTTCACGCAAATATTTTTGCACCGTCCCTTCGGCGATCTTGTCGAGCATTGCTTCGGGCTTGCCCGCCTCGCGCGCCTTCTCGACCGCAATCCGCCGCTCGGTAGCGAGCAGATCGGATGGGACGCCGCTGGCGTCGAGTGACCTGGGTTTGCTGGCGGCAATATGCATCGCGACGTCTTTCGCAAGCTCAGGACCTCCGCCGACGACGTCTAAAAGCACGCCAATCTTGCTGCCGCCATGGATATAACTGCCGAGGGCGCCTTTCGCCTCGACTCGGGCAAAGCGACGAATCGAAATGTTTTCGCCGATCTTGCCAATCAGCGCGGTGCGCGTGGCTTCCACAGTGCTTGTGCCTAACGGCAACGACGATAACGCTTGCACGTCGGCTGGGTTTTTCGCTGCAACAAGTTTCGCAAGGTCTTTCGCAAATTGCACGAAGTCTGCGTTCTTCGCGACGAAGTCGGTTTCCGAGTTCACTTCAACGATCGCGCCGACCTTGCCTGCGCTGTCGACATCGATCGCCACGATCCCTTCAGCGGCGACTCGCGATGCTGCCTTGCTCGCCTTGTTGCCAAGTTTGACACGCAGGATCTCCTCGGCTTTGGCCATGTCGCCGTCTGCTTCGGCCAGCGCCTTTTTACATTCCATCATCGGCGCGTCAGTCTTCTCACGAAGTTCCTTGACCATCGCCGCGGTAATTTCTGCCATCACCACTCCTAATCTGTCTCTACAAAAAAGGGGCTCGCGCCCCTTCCAAGCCTGAGTTCGACGCAGCTACTGCGCTTCGTTCACTTCGACGAACTCCTCGTCGTTGTCGCTGGCCGTCGCCTGCACCACACCCTGCAGTGCCGCTGCCTTGCCCTCGAGCACCGCGTCGGCGATACCGCGTGCATAAAGCCGCACGGCTCGACTCGAATCGTCATTGCCCGGGATAACGTACGCAATGTTCTCCGGCGAATGATTGGTGTCGACAACGGCGACGACCGGAATGCCGAGCTTCGCAGCCTCGAGGATCGCGATCTTGTGATACCCGACGTCGATCACGAAAAGCGCATCGGGCAGTGCGTTCATGTCCTTGATGCCGCCGATCGCCTTGTTGTGCTTCTCGATCTCGCGCTGAAAGTCGAGAGCTTCCTTCTTCGACATGCGCTCGGTACCGTTATCGGCAACGATCTGCTCCATTTCTTTCAGGCGCTTGATCGATACCTTGACCGTCTTGAAATTGGTCAGCATCCCGCCCAGCCATCGCTGATCCACGAACGGCATGCCGGCGCGCTGGGCTTCCTCGACGATCGTCTCGCGTGCCTGACGCTTGGTGCCGACGAACAGAATCGTCCCGCGATTGCTCGCCAGCTGCCGCACGAACTTGGTGGCTGCCTGGAACTGATCGAGCGTGCGCTCGAGATTGATAATGTGAATCTTGTTGCGGTGGCCGAAAATGAAGGGAGCCATTTTCGGGTTCCAGAAGCGCGTCTGGTGTCCAAAATGGACTCCGGCTTCCAGCATCTGACGCATCGTTACCGACATCTAAGTTCTCCAAGGTTAGATCCGGCACGGACATCGAGGCGGGTTCTGACGGGCCTTTGATCTCCCGTAATCGCCCGCACCTTGGGAATGCCGTGCGTGAATTCTTGCTGCTCCGGTCAATCGAGCGCAGATCTCTCGATTTCGAACAACTCTCGTTTTTTCGAACGACCAGGGCCGCAAGTAGCCGGATATTATAGCGAACTCAGACGAAAAGACTCACTTCAATGGCCATCGTAATCAAGACAGTCGAAGAAATCGCCGGAATGCGCATCGCCGGCCGGCTGGCCTCGGAAGTCCTCGACTTCGTCGCCTCGCACGTCAAGCCGGGGGTCACCACCGGCGAGCTCGACCGGCTTTGCCACGACTATATGACCCACGTGCAGAACACGATACCTGCACCGCTGAACTACGCCCCGCCCGGTTATCGCCCGTTTCCGAAGGCGATTTGCACGTCTGTTAATCACCAGGTCTGCCACGGCATTCCTGGGGACAAGGCGTTGAAGAACGGAGACGTATTGAATATCGACGTGACGGTCATCAAGGACGGCTTTCATGGCGACACGAGTCGCATGTTCTTCGTCGGCGAGCCATCGATCGCGGCGCGGCGTCTTAGCGACGTGACATATGACTGCATGTGGCTGGGCATAGCGCAAGTGAGACCCGGCGCGACAATCGGCGACATTGGGCACGCGATCCAGGTGCATGCCGAGAAGAACGGGTACAGCGTGGTGCGCGAGTTCTGCGGCCATGGAATCGGCCGCAAATTTCACGAAGAGCCGCAGATCCTGCACTACGGCAAGCCCGGCACGCTCGAGCCGCTGGTGGCGGGAATGATCTTCACAGTCGAGCCGATGATCAACGCCGGACGCCGCGAGATAAAGGAGCTGGCAGACGGATGGACGATCGTGACCAAGGATCATTCACTATCGGCCCAATGGGAGCACACGGTGCTGGTCACCGAATCCGGCTATGAGGTGATGACGCTTTCTGCGGGCTCACCCGCCCTGCCCGCTTTTATCCAGCAGAGAAATGCCGAGGCGCGCGAGCGCGAGCCCGCGCCAGCGTAAGTTGTCGTGAACGACATCGCGTTCAAGCTGCGCGATCGCTTGCGGCAGGAGCGCGCACACCTGATCCAGCGCTTTAACGCCGGCGGCTCCGTCGATGTCTTGCTGCGCGGCTTGTCGCGCTCTGTCGATGCGTTATTGCGCGAAGTGGCAGAGGCGAGCGGCATTGCATCGCGCGCGACATTGATCGCGGTGGGCGGCTATGGTCGCGGCGAGCTTTTTCCGCAATCCGACGTCGATGTACTGATTCTGCTGAATCAAGACGCGACCGACGAAGACGCGCGCACCATCGAGAATCTGGTCAGCCTGCTTTGGGATCTCGGTGTTCCTCTCGGGCACAGCGTGCGAACGCTGGACCAATGCGTCGGCGAAGCCCAGCGAGATATCACCATTCTTACGGCGATGCTCGAATCGCGACTGCTGACGGGTCCGCGTACTCGCTACGTTGCATTTTCGCGCGCCATCGTTGCGGCGCTCGACCGCGAAGCGTACTTCCGCGCCAAGCTGCTCGAGCAGCAGCATCGACACATCAAGTACGAAGAGGCACCGTACAGCCTCGAGCCCAACGTCAAGGAAAGTCCCGGCGGGCTGCGCGATCTGCAGGTCGTCGTTTGGGTGGCGCGTGCGAGCGGTTATGGCGGCAGTTGGGCCGAGCTGGCACGCCGCGGGTTCATCACCGACGAAGAGGCGCGGATCATCCGGCGCAGCGAGCGGCGCATCAAGGAAGTTCGTGCGCGGCTGCATCTCGTTACGGGACGACGTGAAGACCGGCTGGTGTTCGACGTCCAGGATGCGGTGGCGCAGATGAGCTCAATTCACGCGACAGCCAACTGCCGTCCAAGCGAAGTGCTGATGCAGCAGTACTACCGGTCGGCCAAAGTCGTCACGCAGATGAATACGATTTTGCTGCAGAACATCGAGCACCGGCTTTTCGGA
>DATEOP010000242.1:0-3663 GCA_035274065.1 Burkholderiaceae bacterium | reverse complement strand
CCTGCCAAGGATTGCACTGACGTTTTCGAGCACCTGCGGCTGATTCCGAGCCACCTTCAGCAACTGTGCCGCGTTCGATACTGATGCGAGCGGATTGCGTAGCTCGTGTCCGAGCATCGCAAGAAACTCATCCTTCGCCCGATCTGCCGTGCGCAGTGCGTGCTCCGCTTCGCGCTGCCGCTCTTCGCGGTCGCGTATTGCAACGGCGGAATCGCCCAACGCGCGCGCGAGGTCATTGACTTCGTCAACCGACGCCACAGGCGGCAGCGCTGCCGTTTCGCCGCGTCCTAACGCTGGCGCGGCCCGCGCGAGCGCTGCGATCGGCTGCGATATCCGCGAAGCGAGCCACCATGCAATCCATAATCCAAGCATTGCGGCGCCGGCAAATCCGGCAACGAGCACATAGACGCCGTTCAGGCTCTGCTCAACAACGCTTCGCGGCACAGCGATCGATGTTGACCATCGGCTCAGCGACGAACGTTGAAAGGCGCGGTAGATTTCGCTGCCGTCGAGCAGCTGTCCGCGCTGAAAGCCCTGAGGCGCGCCGTCGAGCGCGCGCTTGAGCGATTCGCTTGGCGCGCCGCCGGCTTTCTCGGGCATCGGCTTGCGCACAACAAAGCCGTAGGTGCCATCCAATACGGCAACTGCCCAGGAGGATGGAAATCCCTGTCGTTCAACGAGCCCGGTGACGACCGGAGTTTCTACCACCGCAGACAGCACGTACTTGACCTTGCCGTCGCGCAACACCGGCACGCGCACTGTAAAGAGCGGCCGGTTAAGCACGCCGCCTGTGAAGACGTTGCCAATGGCTGGACGCGCTGACTTCGCTGCTTCGAGAACACTGGCAGGATCGAGCGTCTTGAACAGCGGCGCACTGGGCGGCATCAGAAGATTGAGCATCATCTGAGCGGTGTCGGGGTGCGACACGACGATGTTGGACCAGTCGCCGCGCCGTCCTTCAAGTGCCCGCTGCGCCTCGACCCGAAACGACGAAAGGTCGTCACCATCCAGAGCCGGGGAGCGCGCCAACATCTCGAGCGGGGTGATCGATGCGCGCAATTCAGCATCGATCGCGGTCATCAGCGCACGTACACGGTCGAGTGCGGCACGCTCGAACGAGTCGCGCTCCTTTTCCACCAGCATGTACGCACCAACAGCACCGAAGATTGCCATTGGCAGCAATGTCGCGAAGGTTAGCGCCCAGAGGCGGCTGCGAATATTCAAAGGTCTGCTTCGTTCCGAACCCGATCCAGCTTAAACGGCGATCGACCGATCGAAACGTCAAGAAATGGAAGTTGTCGATAAGTTCTCTGCCACTTCGGTCATGGTACGGGGCGACCACCCGCATTGTTGTTTAATCTGTGCGCAAACGCGCACCATCGCACACTCGGAGCAAGACCTGAAATGTCCCTGCGAGTCGTCAGACTGGGGTCGCCACGCCATCCAGACGAAGGTCTGCGCATCGGCACGGTACGCAGACCTCCGCGCGGCGTTTCAAAGTCACGTTATTCGTCCGAGGACTGGTTCGACGTATGGTTCCCGAATCTGGCGCCGTCATTGGCGACGATGAAGCAGGGCCACGCAGCCATCACTGAAGCGCAGTTGCGCGCTTACAAGAGAAAATACCGCGCCGAGATGTCGTCACCTGAAGCGTCTCGCGCCGTCGCACTGCTCGCTGCGCTCTCCCACTCAGCAGATTTTTCAGTCGGCTGCTACTGCGAGGACGAGCATCGGTGCCATCGGATCGTACTGCGCGAATTGCTTGCCAACGCCGGAGCGAAGCTGGCCTAGCGATCAAAGTACGACAAGCTCGAACGCTTCACGTCGAGTGAGCCAGGCAGCGTTTCCAGCCATGCCGGCAGTGTCTTTGACCATCCCGGAGGCGGCTCGGGAGTAGCCGATAGGCCTTGGGCGACGCTCTCGGCGAGCGCCTCTTCAAACGATTTGCGGGCGATGTACTGATGCAGGATCGCCGGGATCAGCGTTGCTCGATCGACGCCTTTGATCGCCGCGATCTGATCGAGTGCATCGAGCACGTGGCCGGGAATCGGATCGAGCAGCTTGATAGCGGTCGCCTCCTTGTTGAGCCTGTGCTGTTCCGCGAGCTGCGCGCGACGACGCTCTTCGCTGCGAAGTGTCCGGTCCAAAAACAAAATAACCAGCAGGGCGCCCGCACTTAACGCGACGAGCGTGATCGGTCCCTGGTGCGGATCCGGAGAGCTCGATCTGGAACTGCCAAGGCTGTACCCCAGGCCGAACGAACACAGAATGGCAAAGAAGTAACCGGCCCATATTGGCAACTTATCCAGCAGCCCGAACCATTGCTGCCAATGAAACTGCTTCCGCTGCAAATCTGCGTAGCTCATTGCATCTCCTAGTCAGAACAGATTCGCATTGGTTTAACCGAACAGGTAATAACGTAATTGCGGGTTGCTTCCGCTTGTGAACATCGCGGACGGATAGTCGCGGACGGAAAATCGGCCGCACACAAATGATGGCGGTAGCGAGCCGAAGCGGCCTAATCTTCCGTCCGATTGAAGCGCTAACAGCAGCGCTTACCCCAAGGTCTACAACTTACTCAGCTTCCGCCGCCGCCCCGGCTTTTGCCACCTTCGCGACCGGCCTCCGAGGCACGCTCACGGTCATTCTTGAAGTTGCCGCTGCTGGCCTCGCCACCTTTACGGCCAGCTTCCGACGCACGCTCCCGATCATTCGCAAAGTTGCCGCCACTGGCTTCGCCACCTTTACGTCCCGCCTCAGCCGCGCGCTCGGGATCATTCTTAAAGTTGCCTCCGCTCGCCTCGCCGCCCTTACGTCCAGCTTCCGCTGCGCGTTGGGGATCGTTCTTGAAGTTCCCGGGGCTTGCCTCCCCGCCCTGACTAGCAATCTCGCGTTGCCTCTGCGGATCCATTGATGCAAATCCGCGTTTATCTGACGAATCGTTACCTCTTCCTTGTGTTGCCATTTGTTGCTCCTTACCAATTGGTTTGCCGCAGAAAATTACCTACGAGCTTTGCAGTGGAACGAGTCAATCCACCGCGCATAGGCCGTACCTAGGGCAGCAGCGTGCGTGCCCGCAGCAAGATTCAATTTTTGTATCCGCGCAAAGATTCGCGGCGATACAAAAAAGTGTTAGTCAGCCTCAGTGTGTGAACGCCAACCCGGCGCAACGCGCGGCGCCTCGATGGGTTCGGCTCTTGCTCCGCGCGTACCCGTACGCGTTGCTAGTGCAGTTATTTCCTCTTGTGTTTGACCCGCGGCTTGCTTGCGACGGTCTTTCTCTTGGTCTTGGATTTCGCGCTTGATTTTGGCTTGACTCTTTCCGGAAGTTTCTTGGCCCCGGTCTCGCGGTTCCACTCTTCGAACGTTTGGTTTGAAATCTTTCCCTGGACCAGAAGTTCGGCAAATTTTCTACGTTGCGCCTGGCTCTTGAATGGCATGTCTCCTCCTGACGCAGAAGCGCTCAAGGAATATCAAGCACGACATTGCCGATGGCTTGACCAGTTTCGACCAGCCTGTGCGCTTGCGCGGCTTCCGATAAATGCAAACGAGCGGCGATCTGGTGCTTGAGTTTGTTTTCGCTCAACGCGCGTGACACCTCGGCAAGATCGCTTGCGCGCTCTTCAGCGTTCAAGTTGTAAACGATAAAGAAGTAATAGCGCG
>DATEOP010000241.1:0-2099 GCA_035274065.1 Burkholderiaceae bacterium | reverse complement strand
GTCAACGAATACCGTGACGTGATGGAGCAGATTACCGATCTGCTGAACGTTCTCGCAACGCCGGCACGCATTACCGACATCATTGCCGAGGAGCTGCTTGCGCTGAAAAGCGAGTTCGGCGATCCGCGCCGCTCACAAATCGTGCGCAGCGCGCAGGATCTAATCACCGAAGATCTGATTACGCCTGAAGACATGGTGGTGACCCTGTCACACGCCGGCTATATAAAGAGCCAGCCATTGGCGGACTATCGATCGCAGCGACGCGGTGGACGGGGCAAGCAGGCAGCGTCCACGCGAGAAGACGACTGGATCGATCAACTGTTTATCGCGCACACGCACGACACGATCCTGTGCTTCTCCGACCGAGGCAGGTTGTACTGGTTGAAGGTGTGGGAGGTTCCGCAAGGGCAGCGTAACGCGCGAGGCCGGCCGATTGTCAACATGTTTCCGTTGATGGAGAACGAGAAGATCACCGTTGTGCTGCCGATCAAGCAGTTCGACGCCGAGCATTTCGTATTCATGGCCACCGCGATGGGGACGGTCAAGAAGACTGCTCTAACGGATTTTTCGAACCCGCGTAAGGCCGGCATCATCGCAGTGGATCTCGACGCCGGTGACTATCTGATCGGCGCCGCAATCACCGACGGCAAGCATGATGTGATGTTGTTCTCGGATGCTGGCAAGGCCGTGCGCTTTGACGAGAACGATGTGCGGCCAATGGGCCGTCAAGCGCGCGGCGTGCGCGGCATGTGGCTCGATGAAGGCCAGCAGGTGATTGCGATGCTGGTCGCTGAGGATGAGCGACAGAGTGTGTTGACTGCAACCGAAAACGGCTTTGGTAAACGCACGCCGATCATTGAGTACACGCGGCATTCGCGCGCAACGCGAGGAATGATCGCAATTACCACCAGCGAGCGAAACGGCAAGGTGGTCGCGGCGACATTGGTACGTAGCGACGACGAAGTGATGCTGATTACGACCGGTGGTGTACTGATTCGGACGCGAGTCGCTGAGATTCGCGAGATGGGTCGAGCCACGCAGGGCGTTACTTTGATCGCGCTCGACGATGGAACACGTCTTTCGGGTCTGCAGCGCGTGGTCGAGCGCGACAGTGATGTCGTGAACGGCGAGGCCGTCAATAACAATGGTACGCATGCGGCGGCTTTCGATGCCAGCGATGGTGGTTCCGCGGACGTTCCGCCGCAAGTCTGACGTGCGGCGGCACTCCCATGAGATTTGCATGGCGCGCTTCGCATGAGCGAGCCCGCCGCTACCGGAGAACAAGCCGACGACAGGCTTAAGTTATTACGAGAAGCGATCGATGCTGTCGATGCACGCTTGGTCACGCTTTTAAACGAACGCGCTCAGCTTGCGCTTGAGGTCGGGCAGATCAAGCACGGCGCGGGCACGCCGGTGTTTCGCCCCGAGCGCGAGGCAGAAGTGTTGCGACGCGCCGCCGCGGTGAACACGGGGCCGCTGTCGCCAGACCACGTCACAAACATTTTTCGCGAAGTGATCTCCGCGTGTCGTGCACTTGAGCGGCCGATGACGGTGGCGTATTTGGGACCCGCGGGAACATTTTCCGAGATGGCGATGCAGCGTCAGTTTGGTGCCAGCGTGGCTGGGCTGCCATGCATGACACTGGACGAAGTATTCCGGACAACCGAAGCCGGAAGCGCCGAGCTTGCGATCGTGCCGCTCGAGAACTCTTCCGAGGGAGCCGTGAGTCGCACGCTGGACTTGCTGCTTGCGACACCGCTCAGCATGTTGGCCGAAGTGTCGATATCGGTCGAACACAACTTGTTTACCAAGACGGGGTCGATGAATGGCGTCAAGCGTGTTTGTGCACACGCGCAGGCACTGGCGCAATGCGCGGGCTGGCTAAACCAGCATTGGCCAACTCTCGAGCGCCAACCCGTCGCCAGCAACGCCGAAGGCGCGCGACTGGCATCGCTCGATGAAACAACAGCGGCGATTGCAGGTGAATCGGCCGCACGGCATTTCAACGTACAGACCGTCGCCGCGCAGATTCAGGACGACACGCACAACCGTACGCGCTTTGCGGTTCTCGGCGCGCAGACTGCGCAGCGACCGGCGCC
>DATEOP010000240.1:0-5174 GCA_035274065.1 Burkholderiaceae bacterium | reverse complement strand
TGCCAGGTGGTCGCACAACAGACCGATGCGATCCCATGGATTTTCCTGCAGATATCGAACGCACACGTCGAACACGGCACCGCCAAGAATGTTGATGTAGGCATAGCCCGCGCGGTCGATTGAACCCAGGATCGGGGTCATCATTGCGGTCGTCATTCGCGTTGACCATAGGCACTGATGCGCGTCGCGCAGCGTGACGTCGATAAAATCAAAGCGCGGTGCACCGTTTGTCGTTTCGCTCATGCAGCCCTCATTAGTTCATCCTCTACAAAACGCGTGTGCACATCGCCGCGGCGAAACCGCTCGTCGCCGAGCAGGCGCAGATGAAATGGAATCGTTGTGTGCACGCCCTCCAACGTCATTTCCGACAGCGCGCGATGCATCCGAGCGAGAGCTTCTGCTCGGTCGCGTCCCCATGCGATTACCTTCGCCAGCAGAGAATCGTAGTAAGGCGGAATGCAATAGCCCTCGTACGCATGCGAATCGATACGTATCCCAGGGCCTCCCGGGAAGCGCAGGCTTTGCACCTGGCCGGGTGATGGCGCGAAATTGCGCGCCGGATCTTCGGCGTTAATGCGGCACTCGATGGCGTGGCCGGTCAACTGCACTTCGTTCTGCGCAAGGCGCAGGCGTTCGCCCTGTGCGATACGGATCTGTTCCTTGACGATGTCAATACCGGTGACGAGCTCGGTGACAGGGTGCTCGACCTGAACACGTGTGTTCATCTCCATGAAATAGAACTCGCCGCTTGCGGTGTCGAGGATGCATTCGATCGTGCCGGCGTTCAAGTAGCCTACCTTGCGACAAATCCGCACGGCAGCCTCGCCCATTCGTTTTCGGACCGCTTCGTCGAGTACGGTTGACGGACTTTCCTCGATCAGCTTCTGGTTGCGGCGCTGGACTGAGCAGTCGCGCTCGCCAAGATGCAGGACAGTCTCGCCATCTGACAGCACCTGGATTTCGATGTGCCGAACTCGGTCTAAAAATTTCTCGACATACAAACTGCCGTTGCCAAACGCGGCTTGCGCTTCTCGTGCGGCGTCCGCAAAGCTCGATGCGAGCTCAGTTTCCTCGCGCACAATTCGCATGCCGCGCCCACCTCCTCCGGCGGTCGCCTTCAGCAGAACCGGATATCCAATCTGAGCCGCGATCGCGCGCGCAGCCGAGACGTCGGCTACCGTCGCCTGCGATCCGGGCGTGGTGGGCACGCCAGCTTCTTTCGCGATGCGCCGCGCAGTCGCCTTGTCACCCATCAGCTCGATCGCCTCTGCGCTCGGACCGATGAAGACAAGTTGCGCCTCAGCGCAGGTGCGCGCGAACGCGGCGTTCTCGGACAAGAATCCGTAGCCCGGATGGATCGCGTCGACCTTCGCGGTGTGCGCGGCATCGATCAGCAGATCGCTGCGTAAATAACTTTGGCTGGACGGTGGCGGGCCGATGCAAATCGAACCATCCGCGATCTGCACCGCAAGTGAATCGCGATCTGCTTCGGAATACACCTGGATCGCCTCTATTCCCAAGTCGTGACAGGCTCGAATGATCCGCACTGCGATTTCGCCCCGATTCGCAATCAACACGCGGCGAATGGCGCGTGGTGAAGTCATTGCGAGCCCGCCTCCGGCTGCACCACGATCAGCGGCTGCCCCGCCTGCACCGGCGCAGCGTCGCCAACCAAAACGTGCAGGACGGTTCCGCGCACGTTGGCTGCGACCGAGTTCATCAGCTTCATCACTTCGACAATGCAGACAATCGTGCCGGTATCGACCTGCTGGCCGACCTCGACAAACGGTGCTGCGCCAGGCTCGGGGGCGCGATAGAACGTCCCGACCATCGGCGAGCGAATAACGTACGCACTTTCGGGCCACGTTGGCAATGTGGCCTTCTCTTCCGGCATCGGTTCAGTAGCAACCACCGTCGGCGCCGCGCTGGGCGCGACTGCGGAGGCTCGCGATGGCATCGGCGCGCCAGCCGCATTGCGCCGGCGCAGCTCGATCTCGATTTCACCGACCTTCAGGCGGAACTCGGAAAACTGTTCAGACGACTTGATCAGCTCGACGATTCGCAGCAAGTCATCATAGGTAAGTTGCTCGTCAGCCAAACGAGTCCTCTGCGCGAAAACACTACCTGCACATCATTGCACGGCGGCCGAAAATGCGGGAATAATGAAATATGGCGTTCCGTTTAGTGAAATCGCCGTATGCGGCAGCCGTGCAGGATTTGGCCGCCTCATCGACGCTGCGCGCCTTCGCGGTACTGGACCAGATCGCAGCGTCCGATGAGGCTTTGACTCTTGAAGGGTTGACGCGGCTCAGCGGATTGCCGAAGCCCACGGTGCATCGCATCCTGCATCTGTTGATGCGCGGTGGATTGGTCGAACGTCAGAGCCACGACAAACGTTACGTTGTGGGGCCCCGCACCTGCGCGCTGGCACTCGCAGTTCAGATGCGGTCGCCGCGCCGACGCGAGCGTCGGGCGATTCTTTCGCGGCTGGTCGAGACAATCGGCGAGACCTGCAACTTCACGATGCTCGACGGCAATGAAGTCGTTTATTTGGAGCGTGTCGAGACCTCGGCCGACGTGCGCCTGCATATGGAGGCGGGCTCGCGCGTTCCACTGCATTGCACCGCCAGTGGAAAGCTCCTGCTTTCGGACA
Source organism: Burkholderiaceae bacterium (assembly GCA_035274065.1). GTDB lineage: Bacteria > Pseudomonadota > Gammaproteobacteria > Burkholderiales > Burkholderiaceae_F > JACCZX01. The sequence goes on along the minus strand of DATEOP010000240.1, from coordinate 2,521 downwards.
TGACACTCGCGCAGGTGAGACGATTATTGGGGAATGGTCCGCTGCCGCGTTACACCGAACGAACCATTGCGCATCTGCCGACGCTCGAGCGCGAGCTGGCAAAGATTCGTGCGACCCGTGTCGGGACCGATGTCGGCGAATATCTGGTGGGCTCCGTGTGCCTCGCAGTGCCGGTGCATGACGCGCAGGGCAGAATGTGCGCAGCCGTTGCTGTGCATGGCCCCGCCCCTCGCATGACTTTAAAAAAGGGGCATTCGTTTTTGCCGGCGATGCGGCGCGCGGCCGATGAAGTCGCGGCGACACTGTCCCCGGGCAGTGTTGACGCCGAGCCATCGCGGTCGAGTAAGTACGCCAGCGCAGGAGGTATTGCAGCATGACTCAGCCAGTCATTATCACCGTTGCCATCACGGGCGCGGTTCCGCGCAAGAAGGACAACCCGGCGATCCCTGTCACGCCGGAGCAGCAGATCGAATCCACACACGAAGCATTTGAGGCCGGGGCCGCGCTGGTCCACATCCACGTTCGAAACCCGGATGAGTCGCCCGGCTCCGATCCCGAGCTGTACGGGCGCGTGCAGGAGGGGATTCGCAAGCATTGTCCAGGAATGATCGTGCAGTTTTCCACCGGAGGTCGAGGGCGCGAGCAGCAAAAACGCGGTGCAATGCTGTACCTGAAACCCGATATGGCGTCACTGGCCACCGGTTCGGTCAATTTTCCGAACGGCATCTACGAAAACGCACCTGATTTTGTCGAGGGCCTCGCGCGAACGATGCTCGACAACGACATCAAGCCCGAGGTCGAAGTATTCGACCTGGCGATGCTGTACAACGCTGCCACGCTGGTAAAAAAAGGACTGCTGAAAGAGCGTCCGCACGTGCAGTTCGTGCTTGGAGTACCCAACGCAATGCCTGCGCGGCGAACGATCTTCGATTTCCTGCGCTCTGAACTCGCGTCGGTGTTGCCGGGCGCTACCTGGGTTGCAGCCGGAATTGGGCGTCATCAATGGGAAGTCAATCAGTGGTGCCTAGAGGCTGGCGGACATTGCCGCACCGGGCTCGAAGATAACTTGCGGATCGAGCCCGACCGACTCGCAGCGAGCAACGCCGAGCTGGTTAGTAAGATCACTGATGCTTGCGAGCGTTACGACCGCAGACCTGCAACTGCCACCGAGGCGCGTGAGATTCTCGGTCTTGCCTCGGTCCATTGAGCGATTCCGCCACCGAATCACCGATTGATGAACCTGCAACTCGCCAACAAGATCGCGTGGGTAACGGGCGCTGGAGGTGGCATCGGTGCTTCCATCGCAAAGATGTTGGCGACCGAAGGATGTACGGTGTATGTGGCCGACAGTAACGGCGACGCCGCGTCGGCGGTCGCTGCGGAGTGCGAGGGGCGTGGATCTCCGATCGTCCTCGACGTTGGCCACGCCAACGAGTCAGAGGCCACCGTAAGGCGCATTGTCAAAGAGCGCGGCCGCCTCGACATCGTCGTCAACAACGCGGGAATTCTGAAGACAGGCTCGATACTCGACGCCTCGATTGCTGACTGGGACGACGTCTGCCGCGTCAACCTGTCGGGCGTTTACTACTGCTGCAAAGCTGCTATCGCATCGATGGTTCCGCAGCGCTACGGCAAGATCGTCAACATCGCGTCGGTATCGGCGATGAAAGGCGGCGGTACGTTCGGGAACGTGCTCTACGGAACGACCAAAGCCGGCGTCGTCGCACTGACAAAAGGGCTCGCGCGCGAGCTGGCACCACACGGAATCAACGTCAATGCGGTCGCACCGGGCGTAGTCGATACCGGCATGACCAACTCGCTGCTCACTCCTGAGCGCCGCAAGACCGTGGTCGCCGCGATACCGCTCGGCCGAATGGGCGCGACTGATGACATCGCGCGAGTCGTTGCGATGCTGGCTTCCGACTTATTCGGCTACATCGCAGGCGAGACGATCACGATAGATGGTGGCTACATGACACGGTAATCAGCGCTGCAAATCGGACAACAAGCAAGGAGACAATATGGAAAATTCAAAGTCAGACGACGAAAGCAGTAAGGCATCACACGGACAGCGCATCGAGCTACCACGCCGGCAGTTTCTGGGAGACGTCGCAAAAGCCGGCGGCGGTCTGTTGCTTGCGGACCTCGCCGGCAACATCGCCTACGCACAAACCAAGGCTCCTGCGGCCCCGGCGGTGCAAACGAAGAAGTTCACCGAGTGGGGCTGGCCCGAGCCGTACGAGCAAATATCGGCAAAGTCGAAACAGTGGCTGCAAAGCAAGGGGTGGTGGCCGCTGAATGCAGCCTGGATCGTTGTGTGGTCCGGTGAGGAGATGGTTGGCCACGTGCTGCAGACACAGAAGCTGCTCGAAAAGCGCGGCATCGAAATGGAATGGAGAACGTTCGTTGCCGCTGGTTTCTCGAACGAAGCCTTCATTCCCGGTCGTATTCAGATTGCGAATACAGGCGCTCTCGGTGTTCTCGCTTTGCTCGCTAACAAAGTGCCGATGCGTGCGGTGGC
>DATEOP010000239.1:0-2973 GCA_035274065.1 Burkholderiaceae bacterium | reverse complement strand
CAGCCGCGCCAACAATGCGAAAGGTACGCGCGCATCACCAGGGCGCGCACCGACCACGATTGCGCCATCCTGTCGTGCGATGAAATCGCTCAGTAGCCGGGTTTTGCCGATGCCAGGCTCGCCGCACACCAGCGCAAGTCGCTGCTGCTGCCACGCCATTTCCAGCTCGTTCCACTCAGCGTCACGCCCGACGAGCCGCGGAGGCCGCAGTACCGAAACGGGTCGTGCGCTCGGGGCGGGCAAAGGTAGTGCGCCGCTCGATTCGATCAGAGCCGCCAGCTCGGCTGTCTCGTTGCCGGGAACCGTCGCGAGCTCGCGCTTCAACAAATCGCGGCAGCGCTCAAAAACCGCTAGGGCCGCGGCTCGATCTCCGCGCAGGTAATGCAGCCGCATCAGTTGCCGATGCGCGTGCTCTCGTAGCGGATCATCAGCCAGCAGACGCTCGCTGTATTGCAAGGCAAGTGCGATCTGGCCCTCACGCTCGAGCTTCGCCGCAATCTCAGCGAGCGCGTTGCGCCGAGTAGATCGCCATTTTTCCCTCGCTGCTTGCAGCCACTCTTCAAGCTGATCGCAATCGGCGTAATCGAGAGAACCCAGCAACTCGCCCGTTGCGTTCACCACGCCCTGCGCAAGCGTCTCAGCGACTTGGCTAAGGTCGTGGGTGACGCGGTCGGCTAGCCGTAGAGTGTCGCCCGTGGTCAACGCCACGTCGCGGCCGGCGCGTTTGCGCAGCCGGTGCAAACGCTGCCTCAGATTGTTGCGGGCGGCGTCGTCATCGACATCGGGCCATAGCAATGTCGCTGCTCTGCCCCGCGCCGTGACTCCGTCGATTGCTAGTAGTGCGAGCAGCGCCGCATCCTTGCGCTCGAGCGGGAACGACTCGCTGCCAAGATCAAGCCTCGGCTCGCCCAGCAGCTGCAGCCGAATACCGGCCCGTGAGGTTGCGTCAGTCGCCATAGACGCCGAGCGCAAAGGATCAATCGTATCCGACGTCGCTCGACCGTTTGCTAGAGTTAACTAGATGCCCAGCCCGATACCCTCTCTCAAAACTCGACTCGCCCAACCTGGACTCATTGTGGCGCCGGGCGTATTCGACATGGTCTCGCTGCGACTTGCCGACGCATTCGGCTTCGACGCGCTATACATGACAGGCTTCGGGACCGTCGCGTCGCATCTCGGTCTACCCGACGCAGGGTTGGCGACCTACAGCGACATGCTGGGGCGAGTGACTGCGATGGCGGCGATGGCAGGCACGCCCCTGATCGCCGATGCCGATACCGGTTACGGAGGGTTACTGAACCTGCGCCACACGGTGCGTGGGTATGAAGCGGCGGGGGCGGCTGCGATTCAGATCGAAGATCAGGAGTTTCCGAAGAAATGCGGCCACACTCCTGGTCGGCGCGTGATTGCGAAGCGCGACATGGTTGCAAAGGTCCGTGTGGCGGTCGAATCGCGTCAATCGCCAGACTTTCTCGTGATCGCTCGCACCGACGCGCGCTCGGCACTGGGGCTCGACGAAGCGCTGCGCCGGGCTGAAGCGTATCTGCATGCCGGCGCCGATATCCTGTTCGTTGAGTCTCCTGAATCGGTCGAAGAGATGCGCCGCATCGGCAGCGCATTCGACGTGCCGTTGGTAGCCAACATGGTGGAAAGAGGACGCACGCCGGTGCTGACACGTGCCGATCTCGAATCGATCGGATACAAGATCGCAATCTTTCCTGTGTCTGCGCTTCTAGCCGCCGTGCATTCCATGACCGGCGTCTATCAGACATTGAGAGTGAACGGATCGACGAATGGGACCGATGTTCCACTGGCGGACTTCAGCGAGCTGACGAAGCTGATGGGCTTCGATGACGTCTGGGCCTTTGAGAAACGCTACGCCGACCCAGTCGTAGCTAGACAGGAAGAACAGATATGAACCTTGTGCGACGCAGGCTGCTCGTCGGTTTGTCACTTGCGGTAAACGGATCAATCGCATTGGCTCAACCGGCGTACCCGAACAAACCGATCCGACTGGTCGTTCCGTTCACGACCGGCGGAGTCACCGATACCAGCGCGCGCGTGATCGCCGACTACCTCGGCAAGCGACTCGGGCAGCAGGTCCTCGTCGACAACCGGCCGGGCGCGTCCGGCAACATCGGCACGCAGCAAGTTGCCGCATCCGATCCTGATGGCTACACGTTGCTACTCGGTTTCGACGGCACGATGGTGATCAATCCCCACGTGTTCGACAAGGTGCCGTTCAACACGCTGCGTGATTTTGCGCCGGTCGGCAAGATCGGTGATGCAATCCTGATTCTCGTTGCGCATCCCGGCCTGCCGGCGAAGAATCTGCGCGACGTTCTGGCACTCTCCAAGACGCAGTCCGGCGGATTGTTCTACGGCACGTCAGGCACCGGCGGCACGCCCCACATCGCGGGCGAGCTGCTGAAGCAGCGCACCGGAGCCAACCTGACGCACGTCCCGTATAAGGGCGGCGGCCAGGCGATCATCGACGCTATCGGCGGCAACATTCCGCTGGTTTACACAGCGGTGGCCGGCGCGCAGCAGCACGTAAAGTCGGGGAAACTGATCGGTGTGGCGGTGTCAAGCGCACAGCGGTCTGCGTCTTTGCCCGACGTCCCAACGTTTATCGAAAGCGGCATTGCCGACTTTGAAATCAATTCGTGGGTTGGAATTCTGGCGCCAATGAAGACGCCAAAGCCGATCATCGACAAGCTGAACACCGAGCTGAACGCGGTGCTGTCTGACTCGGAAGTTCGCGAGAGACTGAGTGTGCTCGGCATTAATGCCACGCCCGGCAGCGCCGAAAGATTCGGAGAGGAGATCAAGCGCGATCTGGCGCGCTACGGCGCCGTCGTGAAAACGGCTGGAATCAAAGCCGAGTGACGCTCCTCGGCTGGCGTTTTCGCGCGCTAACCGCCGTGGCCTCACGTCCTTCCAGATACGGCTCGCCCAGATGCTGCTGTAGCA
>DATEOP010000238.1:0-8155 GCA_035274065.1 Burkholderiaceae bacterium | reverse complement strand
TGTCGCTTTGAATGATGTGATACAGCGGCAGGCCGAGGATGTCCTCGTAGAAATGGCGTGTCTCTTCCGCGTCCTTGCAGCGGTAAGCAAAGTGATGCAGCCCGTTGATCGGCGCGGCTGGGGGAACTGACATAGGAGCCTCCGTCATCGATGTCATCAGTTTAACGACGCGGCTTTGCCCCACTGATCACGCCTTGAATGCTTCCTCGATGCGTCGCTTGTCCCAGCCTGGCACGAGCGTTTCGATGAACGAGTAAACAAAGCCGCGCAGATAGGCACCCTCCTTTACCGCAAGCCGCGTGACGTTGCGACCGAACAGATGGCCGCACGGCAGAACGACCAATCCATCGCGTTGCGAGTCTGCCGCGACCCCGGCGACAATGCCGACGCCCATTCCGACTTGTACGTAGGTCTTGATCACATCAGCGTCGATTGCTTCGAGCACGATGGATGGCGAAATGCCGGCCGCTTCAAACGCAGCGTCGATCTTCGCGCGGCCTGCGAACTGCTGCTCGTAGGTGATCAGCGGATGCCGCGCAAGATCCTTCAACGTGAGCTTGCCTGGCGTGGTGACAAACTTCGCAAGTGGATGACGCGGTGGAATGATCGCTACATGCTGCCAGTCATACACCGGAATCGACAGCAGCCCGTGATGATCAGCGAGCGCTTCGGTCGCAACGCCGATGTCGGCGTGGCCATGAATCAGCATCGATGCAATCTGCGGCGGGTTGGCCTGCAACAGCTTGAGTCTGACCTGCGGATACTTCGCAACGAACGCCTGCACGACGGTCGGAAGCACGTAGCGCGCTTGCGTATGCGTTGTGGCCACGCGCAGCGTTCCTTCTGGGCTGCCGGAATAGTCGCGCGCCAGCTTTTTCAGGTTGTCGATGTCCTGCATGATGCGCTCTGCAGCGTCGAGCACCATCTGCCCAGGTGCCGTCAAACCCTTCACGCGCTTGCCGTGGCGCGCAAAGATCGGCACACCGAGCTCCGCTTCGAGATCGATAATTGCTTTAGATATCCCGGGTTGCGACGTGTGCAATGCGCGCGCCGCCTCGGTCAGGCTGAACTTGTGGCGCGCCGCCTCGCGCAGGAAACGAAACTGCTGCAAGTTCACGCAAAACTTTCTTGTTGATATCGCCAGAAGCGAGTTTATATGTCCAGCATTGTGAGAAAATTTCACCTCGCGGAGACAACAAAAAAAGACGTTTACTGATGAAACTTGATAAAGCACAGCTGCTCCTTGACGAGCAGCCGATTTCGATCGACGTACTTCTTGAAAAGTACGCCAAGGGCGATGAGCAGACGGTCGACGAAGTGCGCCGCCGGGTTGCGCGCGGGCTCGCACAGATAGAAAAACCAGAGCTGCGTCATACGTGGGAGCAACGCTTCTACGAAGCGATGGTCGACGGCTTTATTCCGGGCGGGCGCGTCAATTCGGCAGCCGGTACCGGCATCTCAGCAACGTTGATCAATTGCTTCGTGCAACCCGTCGGCGACGCGATCAGCGGCGTGGACGACGGCGTGCCATCGATCTACCTCGCTCTGAACCAGGCCGCAGAGACGATGCGCCGCGGCGGCGGGGTCGGTTATGACTTCTCCTTGATCCGCCCAAAGACGGCGCGCGTGCACGGCACACATTCGCGCGCCAGCGGCCCGATCTCTTACATGCGCGTTTTCGACAAGAGCTGCGAAACGCTCGAGTCCGCGGGGGCTCGGCGTGGCGCGCAGATGGGTGTGCTGCGCTGTGATCACCCGGATATCGAAGAGTTCATCAACGCCAAACGTGACGGTTCGCTGGCCAACTTCAACATGTCGGTCACGGTAACCGATGCGTTTATGCGAGCCGTCGAAAGCGACATCGAGATCGAGCTCTGGCATTCGGCCGAGCCATTCGACACAACGAACAGCCATCAGCGCGACGACGGCACATGGTTGTATCGCAAGGCAAGCGCGCGCGCGCTTTTCGATCAAATCATGCGCTCGACCTACAACCACGCTGAACCCGGTGTGATCTTCATCGACCGCGTGAACCAAGACAACAATCTGTCGTACTGCGAAACGATCGCCGCCACCAATCCATGCGGCGAACAAGCGCTACCTCCTTATGGCTGCTGCTGTCTCGGTTCGATCAATCTGACAAAGTTCGTCAGCGATCCCTTCAGCGAGCAGGCGTCGTTCGACTTCGGCAAGTTTCGCGATGTTTCGAAGGTTTCCACGCGCGCGCTCGACAACGTGCTCGACGCGACGCTATGGCCGCTGCAGGAGCAGGCGACCGAGGCCGCCAACAAGCGCCGGATCGGGCTCGGTTTCACCGGACTCGGCAATACGCTGACGATGCTGGGCCTTCGTTATGACAGCGATGCAGGACGGAGCATGGCAGCCGACATCGCGCGCACGATGCGCGACTCCGCGTACCAAGCGTCGGCCGAGCTCGCGCAAGAGAAAGGTGCGTTCCCCTTATTCGACGCAGAGAAATTCCTGGCGTCGCCGCATTGCGCCTCCCGGCTGCCTGATTCGCTGAAGAGCGAGATTCGCGCAAACGGCATTCGCAACTCCCATCTGCTGTCGATCGCCCCGACAGGCACGATCTCGCTTGCGTTTGCGAGCAACGCATCCGGCGGTATCGAGCCGACTTTTTCGTGGACCTACGTTCGCAAAAAGCGCATGCCGGATGGCACCAGGCAGGAATACGCGGTAGAGGACTATGCGTATCGGCTTTATCGCCGCATGGGCGGCAACGAGCGCGACCTTCCCGCCTCATTTGTCAGCGCAATGCAGATGTCCGCACGCGACCACATGCGGATGAGCGCAACCGTGCAACCGTACATCGACGCGGCGATCAGCAAGACCGTCAATGTCCCGGAAGACTATCCGTTCGAGGAATTTAAGAACCTGTATCTCGAGGCGTGGCACGCGGGGCTGAAAGGCATCACGACCTACCGCCCGAACAATGTCATCGGCTCGGTGCTCGAAGTGAAGAAAGATTCACAGGCGCGCGAGCCGCAGGATCTGAAGGACGATCCAGATCGACGCGTGCAGCTTGCCTCTGCACCCGAGCCCGCGCTCGAAAGCCTGAAGTGGCCGGGCCGCCCGGATCTGGCCGGCGGCAATCTCGCCTGGACCTATATGGTCGAGATCCCGGAGCGCAAGGAATCGTTTGCGATCTTCATCGGCCAGATCGGCGAGCCGCCGATGCCGTTCGAAGTATGGGTCAACGGTGCCGAACAGCCGCGCGGCCTCGGCGCAATTGCGAAAGCGCTGTCAATGGACATGCGCAGCGAAGATCGCGCGTGGCTGAAGATGAAACTCGACGCGCTGGCGCGGGCACGAGACGAACAGGGCTTCACGGTTCCAATGCCGCCCGACGGCGAGCGCCAGTGGCAAAGCGGCGTTGTCTCGGCATTCGCCAACATCGTCAGCCTGCGCTGTGAACAGCTCGGCGTGTTCGACAATCTCGATCAACACACAACGCCGATGCTGAACGCGTTGTTCTCGAAGAAGGAGCCGAAGGCCGGTCCGCTCGGCACGATGAGCTGGACGGTCGACATTTCGAATGCGAACACCGGCGACGACTTCGTGCTTGGCGTCAAGGAACTGCACCTGCCCGATGGCAGCCGCCGCCCCTATTCGATCTGGCTTGCCGGCGAGTACCCGAAAGTACTCGATGGGCTGTGCAAATTGATATCGCTCGACATGCGTGTTGTCGATGCAAACTGGATCGGACTAAAGCTCAAGAAGCTTTTGAACTTCGGCGAACAGAACGGCGAGTTCTGGGCGCCGATGCCGGGAGCGGAACGATCCACGCAGTATCCAAGCACCGTTGCTTACATCGCGACGCTGCTGCTGCATCGTTACAAGGTCCTTGGCATCCTGGACGACGAAGGACGCGCGATTCAGTCAGCGGGAATTCTTGCGCTACCGAACGCAGCGAAGCTAACCGACCACGATAGCGCCCCGATCAAGGGCAAGGTGTGTCCGAGTTGCAGCGCGGCAGCGATGATCAAGCGCGATGGTTGCGAGTTCTGCACCGCGTGCGGCTTCACCGGTCACTGCTCGTAGCGCAGTGCTGTAAATAGCGCCGATCCGAACGCAAGCGCGTTGCCGGCATTTGGCACCATCGGAACAAGCAGGCCGCCGGCAGCACCGAGACGTCCGCGTTCCATCATTGACGCGTGCAGAATGCCTCTGTCTGAGCATTTCTGGCATTCCTAACGCAAGGACGCATGCGTGATCGCAGTTGAAGAGATCGCCGCAATCCCGGTCTTTGCGACGGTGCCGTCTGAAGACCTGGCCCGCTTGGCGCAGACGGCTGGCGACGTTCGGCTGGCTGTCGGCGACTACGCCGTGCATGAGGGCGACGAACGCTCGCTGTTCGTCGTGCTCACTGGCCGAATCGAGGTGACAAAGTCGATCGACGGCATCGAACGGATTATTGGAGTGCGTTCGCCGGGACAGATCTTTGGCGAAGTGCCGATCACATTTGGTACGCCTTACCAAGGCAGCTACCGCGCGAGCGAACCGGTTCGCCTGATGCACATTACCGCGCGCGAGTTTCACGCATTGGCCGCGGGCACCCCGGCCGTGCTCACGCACGTTGCAGCATTGGCCAGCGAACGCATCGGCGGTCTGCGCGGCATTGCAACGGCGCCAAGCAAGGCACGCGCAGTGATGCTCGGGCAACCGTGGGACGAAACAGTGCGCGCTCTGCGCAGCTTCCTGGGTCGCAACCAGATTTTCTACGACTGGGTTACGCCGGACTCAGCCGACCGTGCCTCCCGCTGGACGGGTCCTCCGCTAAACGACGACGACCTGCCCGCGCTGGTGTGTGACGACGGCACGTTGCTGCGCCGCGCGTCATGTCGGGATGTCGCCGAGCACCTCGGTCTGCAGACCAGGCCGCACAGTGCCGAATACGACACGGTGATCATCGGTGCAGGACCCGCCGGACTTGCCGCGGCCGTGTACGGTGCGTCGGAAGGATTGCGCACGCTGGTAATCGAACGAGAAGCACCAGGCGGTCAGGCCGAGACGTCGTCTCGCATCGAGAATTACCTCGGTTTCCCAACAGGCGTGTCCGGCGACGAACTCGCGCGCCGCGCGCTGCAGCAGGCCAAGCGTTTGGGTGCGGAGATTACCGTCACACGCACCGTGTTGAATATCGATCCGCTTACCAAGACGATCACATTGGACGGTGATGAGCGCGTGCGCGCACGCACCATTATCCTGGCAACGGGCGTGAGCTGGCGTCGGCTGTCCACTGACGGCTTCGATCGGCTGCTCGGCAAAGGCGTTTATTACGGCGCTTCGCGCAGCGAGGCATCGACGACGCAGGGACACGATATCCACCTCATCGGCGCTGGCAACTCTGCAGGCCAGGCAGCGATGTTCTTCGCCAATCACGCGCGCAGCGTCACTTTGGTAGTACGCGGCGACTCGATCGAGAAGAGCATGTCGCAATACTTGATTGCACAAATCCGTAGCAAGCCGAACATACACGTTGCGCTACGCAGCGACGTGCTGGCAGCGCAGGGCGACAAGGCGATCACCGCGATCGATCTCCGCGACCGCGCCACCGATACTGTGCGCCGCGTGGAAAGTGGCGGCGTATTCGTCTTTATTGGCGCCGACGCAGAAACGGGTTGGATGCCGGAGGCCATCGCGCGCGACGAACGCGGTTACGTCCGCACCGGCGAAGCGGCGTCGCGATCCGGGCAGTGGCGGGTCTCTCGCGACCCTTATCTTCTGGAAACCACAGTGCCAGGCATCTTTGCATGCGGTGACGTGCGTTCAGGTCCAGTCAAGCGAGTCGCGGCGGCCGTCGGCGAAGGCAGTATGGCGATCGCGTTCGTCCATCAGTTCATCGCGCACGCTGCCAACGCACAAGCCGGCTGATGCACGAAGGCGTGTTGAGTCGCCCGATCAAGCGCTCGGCACCGTAAACATCGGCTAATAGGGTCCCATCGGTTCGACGATAGGCTTAGCGCGCGCCCGCGCTCCGAAGCTCGCGCAACTGCCGCATCTGGTCTGGCGTCAGCAGATTTTTGAGCTTAGCGGCCAGCGCGATGTGCTGCCGTTTGACTTCGCGTTCGGTATTGAGAACGAGATCCAGTTGAGCCAGCGCCTGCTGTTCATCCACACGATCAGGCTTGAGCAATTCAATTAATCGTTCGACGTTGCGCTGAAGCTCGACTTGACGATCGAACACAGTGCTTTGCACTTTCTTCACCTCGCTCGCCAGTGCCGCGCGCTGCGCATCCGTCAGCCCGATCGCCTTCTGGTGCTGCAAGATCAGCTCAGGAGGGTAGATATGTTCGCCGATCGGATCCGGAGCCATGGGTCGCGGGGCTTGAGCAAACGCGCCGTGGAACCAGCAGAGCGCAATGAGCAATAGGTACTTGGTGAGTTTCATGCACATCCCTTTCAACGTGTGGGCACGAGCAACATCAGTGCGTCGCTGGGAGATTTCCGCCACTCGGCGGTTAGGCCGGCGTCTGCATCGGTCAGCAATATGGCCGTTGGAGATCGCCATTCGCTCCAGGTCACCGCAGCGGGACTCGGAGCGTCGAAACTTGAGAGGACAACGAGCACTGCAACAAGCGCAGCGATCACCACCGCTGATGCCCACGTCCGCTTCAACTTTCGACGCGGCAGGCTGACGGCGGGCTTCCGGTTCAGCACCTGTTCAAACGTTGGCGCCTGTGCTCGATCACGCTCACGCATGGCACGCAGGCCGGAACTCAACCACGAATCGAAGTCACCGCTGCTCATAGTTCGGCTCGCCTGTCGGTGAGCTTCGTTCGAAGCGCCCGCTTACCTCTTGCGTAATGCTGGCGTGCTGACCCGACGCTGACTGCCATGACACGAGCAGCATCCTCAATGCTGAACTCGTGGTAGAAAACCAGCAGCAGCACTTCACGCTGCCGCATCGGTAGGGACGCCAGCGCGTCCTTCATGACAGTGCACCGTTGAGCCGACTCAGTGGCGCTGTCCGCGCCGGGCGCAGGCAAACGATTCGATTCTTCATCAACCCAGCGTGCCGCCAAAAGATTGCGCAGGAAATGCCGCCGGCGATGATCGACAGCTGTAAGCCGGACGACAGCGAACAGCCAAGTGATGAACGAAGAACGTCCGTCGAACCTCGCGCGGCCTTCGAGTATCTTCAAGTACGTCGCCTGCAAAATATCCTCCGCATCGTCTCGGTTGTGCCGACAGCAGTTGAGCGCCCACACAAAGGCATCGCGATGGAACTCGGCGAGCTTGTCCTTTAAGGCGCACTGTCCGGCACGGTCGCCGCGATCTCGCGTCATCGTTCTATTAGTCGTTTGCACGCCCTGAACATATGACACGCCAACCGCCGCCATCACCCTTCGCCGGTTTTGGTGACCGATTCTGAGCTGCCCCGCTTCGCCAGTTCAAAGCTGCGTACAGCAGCCACCGCGGGGCGAATTCGCTAGTTTTCCGTCGGGCTTAGGGCATAGGGAAAGGAGCGCTTAAGCGAATATGTGTCTTTTTATGTCTTTCGAGTGGCGATCCAGACAATTGCGCACTTCATTTGACGGAACGAGAATGCTTACGTGAGCGCCCGTACACAATCCAACGCGAAAGTTCTCGAGTGTGGCGTGCGGTCATCAGGAAGCGTTCAACATCTGCTTCCAGCAGCCAGCGAACCGAGGCTCTCTTGACCTCTGCAAGCCACGCGCAACTTGCACACCCTCCAACGTCGACGCCGGCGTCCACCCGGCTAGCCACATTGCTTGTCATTGGAGGGAGCGTTTTACTGGTCACGTCGTTGCTTTTGCGGCACGCGTTGCCTGATTCTTCCGAGCTCCGCCCGCAGCTGCGCAATGAACCGCTACAGGAGGCGACAACGGCGGCACCCTTCACAACCACGGTGCGCGGTGTCACCTACACGGTCAACCCCGTAGCTGACTATGAGATCTGGGGACTGGTCGTCAGCAATCACGACACCAGTACATGGTGGAACTGGATTCACAAGGCGTCGAACGACAATCTGAACGTAGTCGATCTGTGCGTCGTCTTTGCTGAGAACGTCACGACGGGCGGCTACGTAGGACTCGACTATTCGAGCGGGCAGTTCGTCTGCTACGTGCAAACAAACTCGAGCGAAAAGTGGCGACGCTTCTCGATGCGC
>DATEOP010000237.1:0-4080 GCA_035274065.1 Burkholderiaceae bacterium | reverse complement strand
TCAGCGATGAGCGCGAACGCATCGATGAAGCACCGCCCGTGCATATCGAGCGTATGCCGGCTCACGTCAAGCCTTCCGAGCGCAAGCAAAAGGAAAAGCAGGTACCGTTGTTTGCGGAGATGGCGGACGCTCGATTGCCGCCTTTGGATCTTCTCGACGAGCCGCCGCCAAATCTAGAAGCCATTTCGACCGAAACGCTGGAGTTCACATCCCGTTTGATCGAGAAAAAGCTGCGCGACTTCAATGTCGATGCCGCGGTGGTCGCCGCTTACCCGGGCCCCGTAATTACGCGCTATGAAATAGAGCCCGCTGTTGGCGTCAAGGGAAGTCAGATTGTCAATCTCGCGAAAGACCTGGCGCGTGCGTTATCGCTCGTATCGATTCGCGTGGTCGAGACAATTCCCGGCAAAAACCTGATGGGGCTCGAACTGCCGAATCCGCGGCGGCAGGTCGTGAAGCTCTCTGAGATCCTCGGATCGGTGACCTACAACGAGAGCCATTCGCTACTGACACTGGGACTTGGGAAGGATATTTCGGGCAAGCCGGTCGTCGTGGATCTCGCGCGGATGCCGCACTTGCTAGTCGCCGGAACGACGGGGTCAGGAAAATCGGTCGGCATCAACGCGATGATCCTGTCGATTCTGTACAAGGCCGATCCGTCGCAAGTTCGAATGATTTTGATCGACCCGAAGATGTTGGAGCTTTCGGTGTACGAAGGCATCCCGCATTTGTTGGCACCTGTAGTCACCGATATGCGAGAGGCGGGCCACGCGCTGCAATGGTGTGTCGGCGAGATGGACAAGCGTTACCGGTTGCTGAGCAAGCTCGGCGTGCGAAGCCTAACGAGCTACAACCAGAAAATTACTGACGCGCGCGCGAAGGGCGAGTTCATCGCAAATCCATTTTCGCTGACGCCCGCTGAGCCCGAGCCGCTGGACACGCTGCCGATGATTGTCGTGGTCATCGACGAGCTTGCCGATCTGATGATGGTGTCGAGCAAGAAGGTCGAGGAGCTGATCGCCCGTATTGCGCAGAAAGCGCGGGCATCAGGTATGCACTTGATACTCGCAACGCAACGGCCGTCCGTCGATGTGATTACCGGGCTGATCAAGGCGAACATACCGGCGCGAATTTCCTATCAGGTCTCGAGCCGTGTTGATTCGCGCACGATTCTCGATCAGATGGGATCGGAATCGTTGCTCGGGCAAGGCGACATGCTGTATCTGGCGCCTGGAACAGGTTTGCCGACGCGAGTACACGGTGCGTTCGTCTCCGACGCCGAGGTACATCGGGTGGTCGACATGTTGAAGTCGCGCGGCGAGCCGCAGTACGTTGAGGGTTTACTCGAAGCACCCGACGCGAATGGTGAAAGCGGGGAGGGCGACGAAGGCGCCAAGGGTGTCTACGCAAACGAGGCCGATCCGTTATACGACCAGGCAGTCGAGATCGTGTTGAAGAATCGCCGCGCGTCGATCTCACTGGTGCAGCGGCATCTGCGCATCGGTTACAACCGTGCAGCGCGGCTGCTCGAAGACATGGAGCGCGCTGGCATGGTGTCGGCGATGCAGAGCAATGGTAATCGCGAGATTCTGGTGCCTGCACGCGAGAGTTAAGGAGTTTTATGTTTAACGCTTTGCGTGCTGTATTAATTGTTTCGATCGTCGGCGTGGCCGACGTTCACGCGGCAGCAATCGATCAATTGCGAAACTTTCTGACGCAGACGCAGAGCGCGCGCGGCGACTTCGTGCAACGCGTCAGCTCGAGCAAAGTGGCACGCCCCGGTGCCAAGGCGCCGACGGCTTCGAGCGGCCAATTTGTTTTCCAGCGTCCCGGCAAGTTTCGGTGGACGTACGAGAAACCGTACGAGCAGTTGATCGCCGCCGATGGGCAACGGCTGGTGTTGTTCGATAAGGACTTGAACCAGGTCACGATCAAGAAGCTGCAAGCATCGCTGCCGTCGAGCCCGGCCTCGATCCTGTTCGGCTCCAACGACTTCGAAAAGGAGTTCGAGGTCAGCGATGCCGGCACGCGCGATGGCCTCGAATGGATCATCGCCAAGCCGCGTGCGAAGGACACGACGTTCGAGCGCATCGAGATTGGCTTTCGGGACGGTTTGCCGCAGGCAATGCTTCTGGCTGATGGCTTCGGCCAGACGACGCAACTGACTTTCAGCAACGTTGAGCGCAATCCGAAGCTAGATATTGATGCGTTTCGCTTCACACCGCCCAAGGGCGCCGATGTGTTGGAGGACAAGTAATTGCTGTTGAGTAAGTAGCGCGGCACGCTAGGCTTCGAACTCGATGGCCACCAGTCTTTTCGCCCTGCTCGACGACATTGCCAGCGTGCTCGATGACATCGCTACGCTGACCAAGGTTGCGACCAGAAAAACAGCCGGCGTGCTCGGCGACGACCTGGCGCTGAACGCGCAGCAAGTCAGCGGCGTACGCGCCGACCGCGAGTTACCGGTGGTGTGGGCAGTCGCGAAGGGCTCACTGCGCAACAAGGCGGTCCTTGTGCCGGCGGCACTGGCCATCAGCGCGTTCGCACCCTGGGCCATCACGCCACTACTGATCGTCGGCGGCTTGTTCCTCTGTTACGAAGGCGCCGAGAAACTGGTGCACAAGTTTCTGCACTCTGCAGACGACGGGGCGCATCGCGCGGAGCTTAGGCGCGCGCTGACGGACCCCAATGCGGATCTCGTGGCACTGGAGCGGGACAGGATCAAGGGCGCAATTCGCACCGACTTCATTCTGTCCGCAGAGATCATCGTTATCACATTAGGTGCCGTGGCGGCTGCATCACTGGGCACCCGGATCGGCGTGCTGATTGGCATTGCGCTGTTGATGACGGTGGGTGTCTACGGGCTGGTAGCGGGAATCGTCAAACTGGACGATGCCGGGCTTGCGTTGACGCGATCAACCTCTTCATCGTTGCAGTCCGTTGGCCGGGCAATCCTGGTCGCCGCGCCGTGGCTGATGAAAGGCCTATCTATCGTAGGCACGGCCGCCATGTTCCTGGTCGGCGGCGGCATCCTCACGCACGGAATCCCGTTCCTGCATCACTTTGCGGAGACGGCGTTGCACGGCGTCACGGGCGCGACGGCCATGTTGGGCAATTTGCTGTTCGATGGACTCGTAGGAGTGCTGGCCGGCCTGATCGTCGTCGCGGTGATGACTCCGCTTAAGAAGTTTCGAACTGCGGCTGCGCACACCAGCGCTTCCGGCTGACCAGCAAGCAGAACGCGGACGCGGCTGTCATGCCGCTCGCGCCTGCGCAGCTAGAGATGCTTTGGTTCAGTCGCCGAACGTGCGTCTGACACCGCAGGTTGGAGTTGTTGGTATCGGCTGCAATGTCGCCGACTATTTGGCGGGCTTGATTGCCAGCAGCTCAACTTCAAATTGCAATGTCGAATTAGGTGGAATTACCCCGCCGGCCCCTTTTTCTCCGTAAGCGAGCGATGGCGGGCACGTGAGCTTTGCCTTACCGCCGACCTTCATTTTCTGTAGGCCTTCAGTCCAGCACTTGATTACGCGGTTCAGGGGAAACTCGGTTGGCTGCCCGCGTTTATAGGAGCTGTCGAACTCCTTGCCGTCCGGGAAAGTTCCTTTGTAATGAACCTGCACCGTGTCGGTTTCCTTCGGGCTTGCGCCTTGCCCCTCGGTAAGCGCTCGATAAACCATGCCTGAATCGGTTTTGACTGCGCCTTTTTCTGCGGCTGCTTTACTGATCACATCGTCTTGCGCCATTGCTGCTCCCATGCTTGTAGTCAATAGGATCGCCACTAACTTATTGATCATCTGTTCCTCTTGATGGTCCGACTGCAGGGGCGGATGCTAGCCTGTTAAGGACAACTCCCCATTGATGCAAGACCTCTTTACCACCGCAGCTTCCGGCGTTCCGCTAGCCGAGCGTATGCGTCCTCGCACCATCGACGACGTGGTCGGACAGCCGCACTTGCTCGCATCCGGCAAGCCGCTGCGGGTTGCCTTCGAATCGGGGCGGCCGCATTCGATGATCCTGTGGGGACCGCCGGGAGTCGGCAAGACGACGCTGGCGCGTTTGATGGCCGACGCCTTCGGA
>DATEOP010000236.1:0-12072 GCA_035274065.1 Burkholderiaceae bacterium | reverse complement strand
ACGGTGGAAGTGTTTCCGGCATCGACACTCGGCAAGGAAACTGACATCAATCAGGGGCTGACGCTCGGTACGGTCGACATCATTTATACAGGGCAACTATTTGCCGGCCGCACTTACGGACCGATCGCGATCGGTGGCGCTCCCTACATGTTCCGTGACTTCAATCACTGGAAGGCATTCGCAGCGAGCCCGTTGTTCAATGAACTAGCCGAGGGATACCGGCAGAAGAGCGGTGGACACAAGGTTTCGGCGATCACCTACTACGGCGAGCGCCACGTCACATCGAACAAGCCGATCAATAAGCCCGAGGATATGAAGGGTCTGAAGATTCGCGTGCCCGACGCACCGCTCTACACGATGTTCCCGCGTGCGGTGGGTGCCAACCCGACGCCGATCGCGTTTGCCGAGGTCTATCTCGCTTTGCAGAGTGGAACCGTTGACGCGCAGGAGAATCCACTGCCGACGATCGATGCGAAGAAGTTCTACGAGGTGCAGAAGTTCATTGTGCTGACCGGCCACATCACCGATGCGCTGCTGTCGATCGTCAGCAGCGGCACGTGGAACAAGCTGTCTGATGCCGACAAAGCAACCTTCGATGCGGTGCTGAAAGAGGCAGCTACGCGCGCTACAACACAGATCATCGAGTTGGAAAAAAATCTGGGCGCCGAGTTCAAGAAGAAGGGCAAGGAGGTTGTTGCGGTCAATCGCGCGCCGTTCCGCGAAGCGACGATGAAGCTGCACAACGGGCCGGACGCGACATGGCCGAAGGACGTTTACGACAAGCTGCAGGCGATCAAGTAGTGTTTTGGACATATGGCCGAGTCATTTCGACTCGGCCAGTTATCGCAAAGTGAGGCCCTTCATGCCAACCGCTCGATGGTTCGCCGGTTTTTCGGTTTTGATAGCAGGCATTGCAATGCTCATCGCGCCTTCAGTTGATGCGGAACCGCAGAAGCAGTCAGGCAGCAGTCAGACCAAGCCGACGCCGAAGGTATATCCGTGTGGCGGTCAGCTGACGCGAGCCGCCGACAAGATCATCACGATGGAAGCGGGCAAAGCGTTCTACAAGTCCACGGTGGACGATGCGCCAGTCACCACAGCGCCAACCGGCGACGTAAATACCATCACAGCTGCTCAGGCGAAACTGATGGCATGCACGCGTCGCGTCATAGAGATTCGTGTGCCATCAACTGCAAGTTCGGGTTGCAGTGATTGCGCCGATTTCGCGGAAATCCATGTCTGCGCGGGTGATTTTTCCGGCAGCAAGACATTTGAGGAGCATTGCCGCGTACCGATATCCTCGACCCCAGCGGCGGATTGCAAAACCTTCAACCATCCGATTACCGTATACAAGAAGGCAAGCGGTAGCCAGGTGTTTGTTGCGACTAAGCCGGGAACGTTCGTCTACAAAGGTTTCATCGACTCTAGCGGATGTCGTGTCGCAGGAAAGTATCTCGGGCAAATTCATGACACGGCCGAGGTTTTCGCCAACGTGATCGTTCCAACATCGGGCATGGATGTCTACCGTGTGCTGTCTCTGCCCAAGTACAAGGGCGCGTTGCTTGACACGGTAGTCGTCGTCGAATTCGAGAAGACGCGGGGGCGCTGATCAGCGGACCAGCTGATTGATCTCGATAATCGGCAGCAATACGGCCAGTACGATCAGCATCACTACGACGCCCATCGTCAGAATGAGAATGGGTTCGAGTAGGGAAGTGAAGAACAGCGCGCGACGCTCGGCTTCGCGAGAATGAATGTCGGCGGCGCGCGACAGCATCTCCGGCAGCTTGCCGGTAGCCTCACCCGAGGCGATCAGGTGAATCAGCACTGGAGGAAAGAGCTTCACGTGCCCAGGCCGTCTTTCTTCGTCTGAATCGGCGCGCAAGGCTTTCGCCAGCGAAAAGCCCTCGCGCACCCTCTGCACCGCATCCATCACGCGCGTGCGCATCGCAAGGTTGGTGATGGTTTCACCTGCGGCCTGCAGCGAACGCAGCATCGGCACGCCCGAGCCCACCAGGATAGCCAGCGTGGATGAGAACCGCGCAGTATTGATAGAGCGCGACAGCACTCCGATTACCGGTAATGTCAGGATGCGCTGGTGCCAGCGCAAGCGTACCGGCGCTACGCGCAGCGCGCGCTGCGTCAGGAACGCCGCAATCGCGATGATCACGACCAGGATCCAGCCGTAATTACGAACGAAGTTCGAAACCGCGATCAGCGCGACCGTCAAAAAAGGCAACGCCTGCTTCGTGTTGGCAAACACCTGCACCACTTGCGGCACGACATACGTCAACAGTCCAATCACGACGGCCAGCGCGACAAACGTGACGATTGCCGGATAGACAAACGCCAGCGTAATTTTTTGCTGTAACTTGGCACGCTCCTCGACGTAGTCGGCGAGGCTGCCGAGTACCGAACCCAGTTTTCCGGATTCCTCGCCGGCAGAAATCAGCGCACGGTAAATGTCTGGAAACTGGCGCGGGTGGCGCACCAGTGCTTTCGAAAGCGACGTGCCGCCGAGGACATCGGTGCGAATCGACGCCATCAGCTCGCGCACGCTTTGCTTCTCGCTCTGCTCGACCATCACGGTCAACGCGTCGGAGACCGGTAGTTGCGCGCCAAGCAGAGAGGCGAGTTGCCGCGTGATAACAGCGAGCTCGGTTTGCGATAGCCGCCGGCTGAGTGACAGTCCGCCGGTGCGCGCACCGGCGTCGTTCATCACGGGATCAACCGACAGCGGAATCAACCCGCGGCCTCGCAGTAGCTGGCGTGCAAGGCGCGCGCTGTCAGCTTCTAAGACTCCTGTGGATTCCTTGCCGACGTTGTCGACCGCGGCAAACCTGAATGCAGCCATGCGACAGTTACTCGCGCGTGACGCGCAACGTTTCTTCCTGCGACGTAACGCCGGTCTTGATCCAGCGCTGCGCATCGGCGCGCATGTTGATCATTCCATTTTTCTCCGCCACGCGGCGCATGTCGGTGTCATTCGAGCCTTGATGCACCAGCATTCGAATTTCGTCGTTGACGGTCAGTAACTCGTAGATGCCGGTGCGGCCCAGATAGCCGGTATGTCCGCAGTGACCGCAGCCGACAGCACGCCATCCGCCAACTGTCGTGTCAGGCTCCTTGCAGTGCGAGCACAGTTTGCGCACCAGACGTTGCCCGAGAACACCCAGCAGCGATGACGCCAGCAAAAACGGCTCGATGCCCATATCGATGAGGCGCGTGACCGCCGATGCGGCGTCGTTCGTATGCAATGTCGCCAACACAAGGTGACCGGTCAGCGAAGATTGCACGGCAATCTGCGCCGTCTCGAGATCACGGATCTCGCCGATCATCACGATGTCCGGATCCTGACGCAGGATCGCGCGCAACGCCTTCGCGAAGGTCATGTCGATCTTCGCGTTGACCTGCGTCTGGCCAATACCTTCGATGTCGTACTCGATCGGATCTTCGACCGTCATGATGTTGGTCGTGTTCTTGTCGAGGCGGCGGATACCGGCGTAAAGCGTCGTCGATTTGCCGGAGCCGGTCGGCCCGGTGACCAGAATGATTCCGTGCGGTTGATGAATCAGCTTGTCGAAGCCGGCGAGCGTGCCTTCAGCCATGCCGAGGTTCGTGAGCTCGAGCTTCGATAGATCCTTCTCAAGTAAACGCAGTACTACGCGTTCGCCATGGCCGGTTGGCAACGTCGAAACACGCACGTCGACCGGGCGCCCGCCAACGCGCAACGTGATCCGGCCGTCCTGCGGCAAGCGCTTTTCAGCAATGTCGAGCGCTGCCATGATCTTGATGCGCGACACCAGTGCGGCATGCAGTGCGCGTTTTGGTCGCACGATGTCGCGCAACGTGCCGTCGATTCGGAAACGCACCAGCGAATAGGTTTCAAACGCTTCAATGTGAATGTCCGATGCGCCGTCGCGTGCGGCTTGCGTCAGCAACGCATTGATCATGCGGATGATCGGTGCGTCGTCTTCGGTTTCCAACAGGTCCTCGACGTCCGGGACCTCCTGCATCATTCGCGTGATATCGAATTCACCTTCGATATCACCGACGATCTGCTGGGCAGAGCCACCTTGATCGCCGTACGTTTGCGAAATTGCTGCGACCAGTTTTCCAGGCTCGACGACGATTGGTTTGACCTTGCCCGGAAAGACTCGGATGACCTCGTTCAGCGCTGCGAGCGGTGTCGCGTCGCTGATCCATACCTCGGCATCGCGCTCGCTTTTCGGCACGAGCAGGATGGCGTTGTCGCGCGCGAACGCGTACGGGACCAGGCGGTTGGCAGTGATCACGAGGTTATTGCGTCAGGGGGTAACGATGATTGGATCGAAACCCATCGCTTTTAGTTTTGCAATGGCGTCCGCTATCGTTTGCGTCGCGGGATCGACGGTTACTCGCACGCGCACAACGTCGTTTCCTTGTTTCGTGCGCACACTTTCCCAGTAAGCGTCCATTCCGGCGGCGCGCAATTGGCGCTGCAGATCCCGGCCGCGCGCGATGTCGCTCACCGCAGCTACCTGCAGCAACGTTGATGACCCTGGTTGAGCAGCACGTGCCGGTGGGTCTTCACGCGGAGAACTGGGCGGCGTCGCTGAGGGCGCTGCCGCACCCCCAATGACTGCCGGCGCAGGCGATGACCGAGACGGTGCAGCCGCTACCGCAGGTGCGGGTGGCGGCGGCGGCGGCGGCGGCGTTACTACAGGCGCTGGGAGCGGCGCGGGCATTGGAACGGGCGCAGACACGGCGGGCGCTGCAGCGGTCGGGGGTGGTGGTTGAACCGGCTCAGGAAGCGCGGGTGGCGCCACGTCGATGATCGGCGCGAGTGGTTGATAGTCAGCTTGCGGTGCTGCAGGTACCGGATCGGCCGGCCGCGTGGCGGCGATGACTGTCGGTGGCGCAACAGGTGTTGGTTCAGCGCGAACCACCGGCGGTGCGGGCGGAGGCACAACAACCGGCGGGGCTTCCGATGTCGGCTTGACCGGTGGAGGCGCAAGCGGTGCAGGCGCAGGCGGAGTATCAACAATGGGTGCCGGAGGATTCGTGCGTTCAGTGCGGGCGCCGAGCCCTGCTTCAGGTGACCGCGGCACTGGCGCGGGTTCGGCTCCAGGCACTGATGCCGGCGTGTCACTACCTTGAGGTCTACGCATCGAGGGTGGCACGGCCGGCGTCGGCGGTAACTGTCGCCCCTGCAGATCACGGAAGATCATGTTTTCCGGCAGCGTGCCAGACGCTACTTGGCCACGGATGTAGTCGTAACGATCGAGCGCAAGTGCAGACGAAGTACCTTCGTCGCGCACGACGTAGGGTCTGAGGAATACCAGCAGATTGGTTTTGCGACGGCCTCGGTTCTCGTAGCGGAATAATCCACCCACGACCGGAATGTCACCGAGTACGGGAACCTGGCTCTTGCTGTTGTCGGTGCGATCTTCGATCAGGCCGCCTAATACGACAATATTGCCGTCTTCGACCAGCACACTCGACTCGAAGCTGCGCTTGTTCGTGATGATGCCGCCCTGTGCCGCGGTGAGCGTGTTCTGGATCGACGACAACTCCTGGTAAATCGCGAGCCGTACGACGCCGCCTTCGGAAATTTGCGGCTTGACTCGTAGCTGCAGTCCGATGTCGCGCCGCTCAAAGGTTTGGAATGGGTTGACGGCGCCCGCCCCTCCGGTGGATGTAAACGAACCGGTAATCAGCGGAATGTTCTGGCCGACCAGAAACTTGGCTTCTTCGTTGTCGAGCGTCTGAATCGTCGGGGTCGACAGGATGTTGGCGTCGGCACTGGTTGCGAGCGCTCGCGCCAGGAAAGCGAGATTGAGAACTTCGCCGATGCCCGGAATATTGACGCGCCCTCGCACTACACCCAGGTTCAACCCTTGGCCCAGAGAACCGATGTTCTGTGCAGCGTTGATGATGTTGTTCCCACCGACGCCAAAGTTGGTGCCGCCGATGACGTTCGTGCCAGAGTTGTCTACACCCCCCAGTGCCTGCCACTGAATACCAAATTCTGCGGCTTTGTCGGCGGTCACCTCGACGATCAATGATTCGATCACGACCTGCGCGCGTCTTGTGTCGAGCTTGTCGACGATCGCGCGGATGTTTCTATACAGAACCTCGGGTGCTGTGATGATCAGCGAGTTAGTTGACGGATCGGCCTGGATCATTCCCGCCAGACCGCCGGTGCCGCCTGAACCGGAACCGCCTCCGCCAGAGGCGATCTGCCCGAGGCCGGGCGAGGTGCCGCCCGCGGCTCCGGTCGAAAGACCTGGCTGCGACGGGTTCGAACCAGGCCCCTGACTCGTGCTGGGTGACAATCCGCTGGCGCCCGTACCTTGCGGCACGAACGACGAGTCGGCGCCGATGATCGCGCGCAGCAATGGCGCAAGGCGAATTGCCTCGGCGTTACGCAAGTAAATCACATTGATGTTGCCCGGCGTCAGTGCGGGCTTGTCGAGTTGCGCGATCAAACTCTTCGCCAGTTGAAGCCGTTGCGGGCTTGGCGCGCGAATGATGATCGAATTGGTGCGTGGCTCGGCGAGAATCGAAACGCGCTGGCCTGCATCGCTTGCCTGGCCGGCCGCACGGGCGCCTTCATCGAGCACACGGTTGACGACGGTGGCGATCTCGAGCGCCAGCCCGTTCTTGACCGGAATCAGTTCGACGTCGCTGGTGGCCGGCGTATCGATCGATTCGATGATGCGCTGAATGCGGCGGAGGTTGTCGGCGTAATCCGTGATGACCAGCGTGTTGTTTTGCGGGTAGGCGGAGATCGTGTTGTTCGGCGCGATCAGCGGCCGCAATATCGGGACCATCGCGGTCGCCGACTCGTACTGCAATCTGAAAACTTGCGTGACGAGCTGATCACCGCTGGGTGCCGATCCCTTCGGAATGATTACTGCGCCGCCTTGTAGCTTGGCGTCAGCCTCGGGGACGACGCGCGCGACATTACCCGTTTGCACGATCGTGAATCCCTGCAACCGCAGCGCTGTCAGCAACTGGTCATACGCCTGCTGCCGAGTCACCGGGCGTTCTGTCGATAACGACAGTGTTCCCTTGACCCTCGGGTCGACGACAAATGTCCGGCCGGTGTATTGCCCGATCGCGCGCACCACCGCGTCGATATCGGCATTGACGAAGTTCAGTAGCACGCCTTCTTCGCGCGCCTGCGGTTGCGATTCCTGGCCTGCGGCCTTCGCCGGCGGCTTCGCGCGCGGGGTTTGCGCGAA
The DNA here is from genome assembly GCA_035274065.1 of Burkholderiaceae bacterium. Taxonomy (GTDB): domain Bacteria; phylum Pseudomonadota; class Gammaproteobacteria; order Burkholderiales; family Burkholderiaceae_F; genus JACCZX01. The sequence goes on along the minus strand of DATEOP010000236.1, from coordinate 4,843 downwards.
GGCGGGTGTAATCACCGTCGTCGCCGCCATCAGCCAGGCGCAAGCACATGCGATCGAGCGGATCAATAGGTCGCGGCCTGACGTGCACATTGGCTTTATCTCAACCACCGAAGTTCAACAGAGATCCCTCGCCGTCGCGCCGCCCCAGCAGCGAGATCAGCCCCGTCAGTTGCGCCTTGACACCAGGGTCGGTGCCGGCCATTGCTTGTGCTCGTCCGGTGAAGCGTAAGCGCCCACCCTCGTTGATTGTGCCATTGCCCTTCAGCTCCAGGGGACCCGAAATGGTTAGTAATTCCAGTTGAGTTCCCGGCCAAACTCCGTTGGTTTGCAGACGGTAATGACCCATCGGTGACACAGGCGTCAGGCCGCTTGATGCGTACTGCCACTCGCCGCTTAAGCGGCCTTGCCAGCGGCCAGGCTCGACCGTTAACCGATCCCATGAAACCGTCAGGATGCCACCGGGTCGTACCGTATTCCATGGCGCTCCGAGCCCGACCAACAACGACGCGGGCAGACGCATCGTGGTGGGTCCGAACGTCACCGTCTTTCCAAACAGCGGTGCATTCACGGTCAACGGCTGTGAAAGCGCCGAAGGATGCGACAGCGCCAAGTCGAGCTGCCCACCAAGCAGCGCCCATGGGTTCAAACGCCACGACAAGCGTTCGGGCAGGCTGGCGCGCGACGCTCCCGTTTCGGCCGGTGACGCGATCACCACGATGGCCGACCCGTTCCAAACCGTGCCGTTTGCTTCGGCCAGTTCGACCCGTCCGTTGGTTGCGGACTGAGCATAGCTGGCAGCCCATTGTGCTGGCGCGAGAAACAGTGCCGTCGCAACCAAGATCGCCAACGCTGCAGCAATGAGATAGAGCGCGCGCATTGTTCGTGGCTTTCATCCGCTCGTTATTTGCGCGCCAAACGCAACGCAAGCTCGACGTCGACATTGCCAGGCGTCTTGTCGCGTGCGGTAACGGTCACCGATGTCGCGCGCGCTCCGAGCTCACGCTCGATGCCTGCGAGCCACGGCGCCCAGCTGCTGTAGGGAACGTCGGAGAAGGTCAGCTGCAGATCCCCGTCGGACAGCGGCACGATGCGCGCAGCCTTGATACCAGCGCGACCGAGGGATGCATCAACCGCGGCGCGCACATCGCCTGCTGACACGGATGCAACCTGCGGTCGCGAGCGCATCGTCTTCACTTCCGACAGCAAGGACTCGAGCTCGGCTTTGCCAGCACGCTGTTGCGGCAGGCTGCGCTCAAGGCGGTTGATGCCCTTGTACGCCGGCTCGATCAGCAGCAGAAATACGAGGACTGCCAAGACCGCCGCCGCGCCCGCAAGCAGGATCGCCCGCTCGCGTGGTAAACGCTCGGCCCAAAACAGTCGAAGCGCTTCCATTTAGACCCCCGCCGCCGTCACACGCGCCGAACCATCGCCTTCGAAGCGAATCGCCAACCCTTGCTGCAAGGCAGCCGAGCGCAGCGTGTTCTGCAGACCGGGATTGTCGGCCACTCCGGGCTTGAATTTGACTTTCAGCGCACCGTCGCGATATTCGATGCTCGCGACGCTTCCCACCGGTGCGGCGGAAAGCAGCAGCGCGGTGCGCGCATTGAGCACCGAAAAATCGTTAGCCGATGCGATGCCGGCACGCGCGCGAACTTCGGCAAGCTTCTGCTTCGTCTGCACCATTGTGTCGGCAACCGTCGTGACCTCTGGAAACGTCGATCGAAACAACGTTTCCATTTGATTTCGGATCGCTCGCTCTTCGCTTTCCAGTTTCAGGTTGTAGACGTTCATGCCGATGACGGCGACCGCAGCGCCGGCTCCGATCCACATCAGCGGCACACGCACTGCGCGACTCGACAGTGACAGTTTCGAGCTGCCGACGAAACCGCCCATCATTCCGCCTTGCGCGAATGCGCCTTGCAGCAGATTCACGCCGGTCTCGGTGCTGGCTGGATCGGCCTCTTGCGCATTGATGTCGATCTGCACGTTCAGGGCTTGCGCAAGGGGCGCCACACGCGCTCCGTCGCGCCCGAAAACCTGGAGACGCCGGATGCCGAGCTGTCGCACTGCGAGGGCAAGCGCGGGTGGCACAACGTCATCGGTGAGATCGAATGCAAAGCCATCATGCGTGGCCGAGCGTGCAATTCCGCGACCTCGATCGACCCGAACCGACAGCACGCCGGCAGCGGGTGCGGGAACTGTGTAGATCTCGCTATAAGCCGCGCGTACTTTGAAGCCCGCATCCGTCACAACATCGAGTGCGCGCGTCAGGATGCCGCGATCGATTACGGCCACCGGCATCTTAGGTTGGGCTGCGATGGTCGTCGTCCCGGTGCCTCCGCGCGGAATGTTGAAAGCAAAGTGACAATCGGTCGCTTCCGCTAATAGCCTGTCTTCCAGAATGTTCGGAAGGGCCATTCGCAGGCGGCCCTCCGACAACTTTGGAGACTCGATCGCGGTGATAAACACGTCGCTCGAATCAAACACGAGATCAACGGCGCCGGCCTTTGGAAGGAGCGCAATCGGAGCTTCACCACGCGTCGATTCGCGCGCGGATAGCGCGACATATGGTACGACTGTTCCAGAAGCGAACTGTCCGCGGCTGCCGGCACCCAAGCGCGGTGGCAGGAAAATGAGCAGGCGTTGGGCTGATCTGTTACTCATATCGGCACCGACACGCGATCGCAAGGCGCTGAAGCGCGCCCTTGGCGGCAGAACAAGGCGTGAGCCTGCGGGCTTTCATGTCAAATCTCTCGAGTCCAAAGCACGGTCACGGCCGGTTGGCCTTGCCCGGGAATTGCGCGTTTTACCAGCGCTTCCATGCGCGTGATCGCTCGGTCTAGCTTCACTTCGCCGCGAATGAAGAAAAACCGCGATGCCGTCGATATCTCCGAATCGGTCACTAACGCTCCTTTGGCGCCGAGCCGTGTTCGAACCTCTGCGACGTTATTGAAGTACGCAAGGCGGTCGCGCTCTGCGACCAGCGCACGGGCTTCGGCTAGCGTCAGCTCAGGCACGCGCGCGGCAATGGTCTCCGGCGCCGCGGTATTCGTATTGAGTGGCGTGCGCTCGTCGAGGACGACGATGTACGGAGCAAGTTTTTGTACAGCAGCCGGATCGACGCCCGCTATTCCGGCCAGATCCTGCGGCAGCATCAGCGGGAGAGGGCGCGGTTTGTCGCGCTCGCGCAGCTCGGCATCGGTGACGCGCCCGCTCGGATCGGTGGCCGTCGGGGTCGGCATCGCCTGCGCCATGCGTAGTGCGATCAAGTCCGCCGTCTGTTCCGGTAACTGCAACAGCGATACCAGCCGCTGCAGGGCCTGCAATTCGCGCTCAAGGACCTGGCCGTTTTCGACGAGGTTGCGCAGATTGAACCGGCCCTGTGCGTCCTCCATCGATCCCGCGATGGTCGCGAGCGCGGCGAGCGATCCCGTTTCACCGAGCTGATCGAGGCGAGTCTCGGCCAGTGGCTGCGACCACGGCTCGCTGAGCGCGTCGTACTGCGAACGCAACGCGTCTTCGCGCAAAATTGCTCGGCCCCAGTCGAGAGCGCCGCGCAACAGCAGACGGCTTTGTGACGTCAGCTGCTGGTTCTCGATCGTCCGCAAGAGCACGAACTGTCGGTAGAACAATCCGGTAATGATCATCGTCGCGAGCGCGGCGACGAACAAAGCCATCAGCACGGCTGCACCGCGCTGATGGCGTGGCCGCCAATCCAAGCCTTGCTCCCCGGCCCTCCGTCCGTGAAGGAGGGCGCGAAATTCAGAAGCGTGCGAGTCGACTCTCACGCGCCCACCAGGAAGACGCGCCGAAAGGCTTTGCCGTCGGCGCGCACCAGCGTGACCTCAACGCCGGGAGGCGTTTGGCCTGTTTGCGGCCGGGCGACGGAACCGTCCGAGGCAAACGGTGATACCCAGCCGCTTGGAGCCAGCCAAACACGCACCGTCATCGACTTGACGTTATTCATCAGCCGCGCCGTCTCGAAACTCTCCGCATTGGCGCGATCGAACGCCGGCAGCGGAGGCGTTGCCTGCCGCACCAATGAGCCGTCGACAACGCGGTAGAACACCGTCTGGACTTCGGTCGCGCGGTCTGCGACCGGGCTAGCAACGCGCGCCAGCTCGATCACTTGCCCGCCGTCTGCGATCCCGACGTTCAGCGGCGGAAAGGCGAGCCCTAGAAATGTGGGGTTTGCGACTTGGGTCAGGTCACGTTCCATCTGGCCGAACGCAGTCAGCAGCGAACGCACGTCATCGACCTCGGGTTCGAGCCGCTCGCGTGTCGCCACCAGTGAGTCGAGTCCACGCCAGGCGATCATCGATACGATCGACAGCACCGTGATCGCGACCAGCAATTCGAGCAGCGTGAATCCCCGAGAGACGAATCGATGTTTCATCGCTATTGGTTGGTGGGCATCACCGTCATCAGCTCGGCGAGCTGACTCCGGTTGCCAGCCTCGTCCTGGCGAAACACACGGACTTCGACGCGGCGGAAAAATGGATTTGGAGTTGGCTTGACTGCTTGCTGGCAAAGAAAGCTCGCGCCGCCCTGATCACAAGGCAGCATCGTGTCGCCCGGCTCGAGTCGTTCACGCCCCAGGCGCAGCTCGAGCAACCGATTCTCTGCGGTGAGCACCGCCAGCAGCTTTTGGCGCGTGTAGTCCGCGGTAGACGTCAGCGACATCGCGCCGCGCATTGCGGCCGCAAGAGCGACTCCGATGATCACCAACGCGACCAGCACTTCCAGCAAAGTAAAGCCGCGCTTCTTATGCAGCTGCTGCATCATTTCCTCGGCGCTTGGTCGACCGCAAGCAGCGAGCGACCCGCTTCGTCGAAGTCGACAC
>DATEOP010000235.1:0-11987 GCA_035274065.1 Burkholderiaceae bacterium | reverse complement strand
GCCGGGCCAATCGAGAACACGATCTTTGCGTGTGGACGCGCCCCGGTTTCGGACTTTTGCATCATTGAAATCAACTTGAAATGCTCGTCGTGCGGAGTCACTGCTTCGTCCGAAAAGAGTGCCTGGATGTCTTCGTCAAAGATCTCAGACTTGCGATCGGCGAGCTCCTTGAAGGCGGCAAAGGCCGCATTCAAGTCGGCCTCACTCTCAAGCGGAATCGACAGCTCGTTGACGCGCTGTTTGAAAGCGTTACGGCCTGACAACTTGCCAAGGACGATCTTGTTCGCCGCCCAGCCGACATCCTCGGCCCGCATGATCTCGTACGTATCACGGGCCTTCAGCACCCCGTCCTGATGAATGCCGGAAGCGTGCGCGAACGCATTCGCACCGACAACGGCCTTGTTGGGCTGCACTGCAAAGCCCGTAATTCCTGCTACCAGCTTTGACGCCGGAACGATTTGGGTGGTGTCTACTCCGATGTCCAGATGAAAAAAATCCCGCCGCGTTCTTACTGCCATCACGACTTCTTCAAGAGAGCAATTGCCCGCGCGCTCGCCAAGGCCATTGATCGTGCACTCGACCTGCCGCGCGCCGCCGATCATCACGCCGGCCAGCGAGTTGGCGACTGCCATGCCAAGATCGTTGTGACAGTGCACGCTCCAGATGGCCTTATCCGAGTTAGGCACTCGCTCCCGCAACATTCGCAGGAACTGTCCATACAACTCGGGCACCGCGTATCCGACCGTGTCGGGAATGTTGATGGTCGTCGCGCCTTCGGCGATCGCAGCCTCGAGCACGCGGCATAGGAAATCCGGGTCAGATCGGTAGCCGTCTTCGGGAGAGAACTCAACGTCGTCGGTAAACTGGCGCGCGAAGCGCACTGACAACTTCGCCTGCTCGTAGACCTGCTCCGGCGACATGCGCAATTTCTTTTCCATGTGCAGCGCCGATGTAGCGATGAACGTATGAATGCGCTTGAGCTTCGCTCCTTCGAGTGCTTCCGCGGCACGGCTGATGTCGCGGTCGTTGGCGCGTGCCAGCGAGCACACGGTGGAATTCTTGATCGTGTTGGCGATCGATTTCACCGCCTCGAAGTCACCGTTCGAGGATGCCGCGAATCCGGCCTCGATCACGTCGACCCGCAAACGCTCTAGTTGCTTCGCGATGCGCAACTTTTCTTCGCGGGTCATCGACGCGCCGGGACTTTGTTCGCCATCGCGCAATGTTGTATCGAAAATAATCAGACGGTCGGTCATCGGAAGCTCCAGCAGATAGTCGTAGTTTTCCCCCGCCTGGTTCGCGTCTCAGGCGCGGTACTGCACAAATTGTGGGGTGGAGTTATCTGCGCGCGGGGCGCAGCAGCAGCGCGCTTAGCAGGCCGAGCGCGGCAAAGATATGGGTGGTGGAAGCAATGAAGCGATTCATGTGCGGCGAGTCTAAGCCCAAAGCGACATCCAAACAACAACGTTATTCTGGCTTGCTTGGAACCTCCGGGACGGGAGTTTTGGCTATCGGTACCGGCTTGACCGGGTTTGGCTGGTGCTTGTACCAGCGCCATGCAAGATAAAGGTAACCGGAAAACGCATAGCAGCAGAACAGCGTGAAAAGCATGATTGGTGGGTCGGACGACACAAAGAAGATCAGTGCGATCGCAACCACAAGCACCCAGAATGGCACGCTGCGGCCGAGCTGAAAGCTTTTGCCGCTATAAAAAGGCGCACTCGATACCATCGTAAAGCCGGCGTACACCGTCAGGAAGAAGGCGGCCCATGGCAGCCATGCTTCGCGAATCGGAAACTTGTTATCCACGGCAAGCCACACAAAGCCCGCAATCAACGCAGCCGCAGATGGGCTCGGAAGTCCCTGAAAGAACCGCTTGTCGACAACACCGAGATTTGCATTGAAGCGCGCGAGTCGTAGCGCTGCGCCCGCACAGTAGACAAATGCGCCAGCCCAGCCCCATCGGCCCAAGTCCTGCAGCGCCCATTCATACATGACCAGCGCAGGTGCAACCCCAAACGACGTCATGTCTGCCAGAGAGTCAAATTGCTCGCCGAACGCGCTCTGAGTATTCGTCAGCCGCGCGACGCGTCCGTCCATGCCGTCCAGCACAAGTGCCGCGAAAATCGCGATTGCAGCGAGCTCAAACCGCTGATTCATCGCCTGCACGATCGCAAAGAATCCTGCGAATAGATTGCCTAACGTGAACAGATTTGGCAGCAGGTAGATGCCGCGCCGCCGACGCACGATCGCTGGCGCTTCGTCAAGAATTGGCGAAGCCGACAAGCCGAACGAGCGTGGTTTGCGGCGGCGAAAGCGCATCAGAGCTTGGCGATCACCGTCGAAGTTGCGTAAACCTTGTCGCCGACCGCAACCTGCGGCACCGCTGCTAGAGGCAGATATACATCGACTCTCGAACCGAAGCGGATGAATCCGTACCGCTGCCCGCGCGCCAGCGTCTGTCCTGCCTTGACGTAGCACAGAATCCGGCGGGCGATCAGGCCCGCGACCTGGACCACAGAGATGCGTTGTCCTTGTGGCAACTTCACCACCAGCGCGTTACGTTCGTTCTCGGTCGACGCCTTGTCGAGGTCGGCGTTGACGAACGTTCCAGCTTGATAGTCGATACGTTCGATGGTGCCATCGACCGGAGAGCGATTGCTATGAACGTTGAACACGTTCATAAAGACGCTTACCAGTAATGCTTCGGCCTGCGTATACGGATCCACCGTTTTCTGGACCCGAACAATGCGGCCATCAGCGGGTGACAGCACGGTATTGGGATCCGCCGGTACAGAACGCGGCGGATCACGGAAAAACTGGATGATGAAAATGGCGATCAGCCACACCGGCAATGACCAGGCTAAGCCGAAGAAGGCGGCGATGAGAATGGCGGCAACAACAGAGGCGCCGATATAGGGCCAGCCTTCGCGAGCCAGAATGGGATGCGGGTAGTTCAACGCTGCTCCCTCAAAATCCAAGTGTTGATGGTATCGGAAGCCTCACCACCGCTAGATCACGGCAAAAATCGCGCCTTTCCGGTGACGGTCAGCCGCTCAATTGAGCGCCCGGATTCAAATGAGGGAGGCGCGACAGCGTCGGAAGACTGCATTGCCGACCGCATCATCATCGGCTGCGGCGCTTCGCGCACGCCGAAGTTGATTTCCTCAACACGAATTCGGCTCGCTGGAACCCCGATCGATTGCCCCGCAGCAGTAAAGCGAGAGTTGAGGTTCGCGACGGCGAGCTGAATCAACTGTGACTCAACCCTGTCGCGCGCTGCCTTAGAAAGTCTGAAATCAACGCCGCCCAACGCGAGCGTCGGCTGTGCGGCCGCGACTGTCTTCGGAAGTGCTGCGAGATTGTCGGTGCGCATCGTCACGCCCTGTCGAACACGCCAGCCTGTAATCGTGCGATTGCTGCCGCTTGAGTACACCGGGTAGCTGCTATAGCCCGAAGTTTCGATCTGGGCCTTTGGATCCGTTCGTTTGAGTGCCGCGGTGCCATCGCTGACGCGCTGATTCACTGCTGACTGCGCGCGCGTGAGATCGGCGTCCTGCGCTTCATAAAAAAAATTGGCAACGGCTTCGTCGTTTGCGAGTTCGACTTCCGCAGTGCCCGTCATCAATACGAGCGTGCCGGCGGGCTGCAGAGGAAGTGAGGTCTGAGCAGTCGCGGCCGCTGAAAGCAGCACCATGACAATCGCAGGAAGTCGTTTCATCGGGTCGGATCAGTTCTTGGCCTGGTCAACGAGCCGGTTCGCCTTGATCCACGGCATCATCCCTCTGAGCTTTTCACCAACCTGTTCGATCGGATGCTCTGAAGTGAGCCGACGCCTTGCCGTCAGCGTCGGCGCACCCGCGCGATTCTCAAGGATGAAGTCTCGTGCGTATTCGCCAGATTGGATGCGCTGCAGCGCGGCACGCATGGCGTTCTTTGTTTCCTCCGTCACGATCTTGGGTCCGGTTACGTACTCACCGTACTCGGCGTTGTTCGAGATCGAATAATTCATGTTGGCGATTCCACCTTCGTAGATCAGATCGACGATCAACTTTACTTCGTGCAGACACTCGAAGTACGCCATTTCGGGCGCGTAGCCCGCAGCGGTCAGCGTTTCATAGCCTGCCTTGATCAGTTCAACTACGCCGCCACACAGCACGGTCTGCTCACCGAACAGATCGGTCTCCGTCTCTTCGCGGAAATTTGTTTCGATAATGCCCGCTTTGCCACCCCCAATTGCGCACGCATACGACAGCGCCAGGTCGCGGGCCATACCGGAAACGTCTTTATGCATCGCGATCAGGCACGGCACGCCGCCGCCCTGCTTGTACGTCGAGCGCACGGTGTGTCCGGGCGCCTTCGGGGCGATCATGATCACGTCGAGATCAGCACGCGGCTGAATCTGCCCGTAATGAATATTGAAGCCGTGCGCAAACGCAAGCGCAGCGCCGTGCTTCATGTTGGCCGCGATCGAGTCCGTGTAGACCTGAGCGTGATTTTCGTCAGGAAGCAGGACCATGACGATGTCCGCTTCCTTCACCGCATCGGCGACTTCTGTCACCTTGAGGCCTGCCCCTTGCGCTTTTTTCCATGACACGCCACCACTGCGCAGGCCGATCGTGACCTTCACACCCGAGTCGGTCAGATTCTGCGCATGCGCATGGCCTTGCGATCCGTAACCGATGATCGCGACATGCTTGCCTTTGACAAGCGACAGATCAGCGTCTTTGTCGTAATAGATCTTCATTGGTCCCCCTAGTTCAGTAAAACCGTCAACTCGCGCCCGAGCGGCCGCGCAGCGACGCGCTGGGCTAGGCGCAAAGCGCAGACATAGCAGTGCCTATGGCGAGCATTTGCAACAACGCCCAGCGGGACGAGGCGCGTACGAGCGGGCGTGAAGTTCGGCGGTTTCACTGAACTCAAACCCTCAGAATTCTTTCGCCCCGCCCGACTCCCGAACCGCCGGTTCGCACAGTTTCCAGAATGGCCGCGCGATCAACCGCCTTAATAAAGGCGTCGAGCTTCGCGCCGTTGCCGGTCAACTCGATCGTATAGCTGCGCTCGGTGACGTCGATGATGCGGCCGCGAAATATATCCGCCATTCGCTTGATCTCGTCACGCTCCTTGCCCACGGCCCTCAGTTTGATCAACATCAGCTCACGCTCGATGTAATCGCCTTCGGTCAGATCGACGACTTTGACCACCTCGATCAGCCGGTTCAAATGCTTGGTGATCTGCTCAATCACGTCATCCGAGCCGACGCTGACAATCGTCATGCGTGATAACGATGCGTCTTCGGTCGGCGCGACGGTCAGGGTTTCGATGTTGTACCCCCGCGCGGAAAACAATCCCACGACGCGTGACAACGCGCCTGGCTCATTCTCTATAAGCACCGAAATGATGTGCCTCATAGATCCTCACTGCCGAGCAGCATTTCAGTGAGTCCTTTACCAGCCTTGACCATCGGCCAGACGTTTTCCTTCTGATCGGTGATGAAGTCGAGGAAGACAAGTCGGTCTTTGTACTTTCCAAACGCTTCCCGCAGGGCTCCCTCCACATCGGCAGGCTTGTCGATCTGAAACCCGACGTGGCCATAGGCCTCAGCAAGCCTGACAAAGTCGGGCAACGCATCGACGTACGACTCCGCATAGCGCCCGCCATAGTCGATCTGTTGCCACTGGCGCACCATGCCCAGATAGCGATTGTTGAGGTTGATGATTTTTGGCGTCATGCGGTATTGCTTGCAGGTCGATAGCTCCTGGATGCACATCTGGATGGAGCCTTCCCCGGTGATCACTGCGACGTCGGCACCGGGATTTGCCATTTGCACCCCCATCGCGTACGGCAGTCCGACGCCCATCGTTCCAAGCCCGCCGGAATTGATCCAGCGTCGCGGCTTGTTGAAAGGAAAATACTGCGCGGCCCACATCTGATGCTGCCCAACATCCGAAGTAACAAACGCGTTGCCGCCGGTGACTTCCCACAGCTTTTCGATCACATACTGCGGTTTGATTGCGGTGCCGTTTTTCTCGTAACGCAAGCAGTCCTTCTTGCGCCATTCGTTGATCTGTTTCCACCAGGCAGCCAGCTTGACCGGATCGGGACGTGCCGCCGTCGCGTCGAGCTGACTCAACAGCTCGAGCAGCACTTCGCGCACGTCGCCGACGATTGGGATATCGACCCTGACGCGCTTCGAAATCGACGACGGGTCGACGTCGATGTGAATGATCTTGCGTGGGTTCGTCGAGAAATGCTTCGGATTGCCGATCACGCGGTCATCGAAGCGCGCACCGATGGCAATCAACACGTCGCAGTGCTGCATCGCCATGTTGGCTTCGTAGGTTCCGTGCATGCCCGGCATGCCAACAAAGTTCTCGTTTTTCGCCTCCAATCCGCCGAGTCCCATCAACGTGTTCGTACATGGAAAACCCAACACGTTGACAAAACGGTTCAGCAGATCGGCGGCATTGGCCAGGATCACGCCGCCGCCCGTATAGACCATTGGCCGCTCCGCGGCGAACAACAGCTGCGCAGCTTTCTTGATCTGGCCAGTGTGCCCCTTCGACACCGGCTTGTACGAACGCATCGATACTTCGCGCGGGTATTCGTACTCGCATCGCGCGACTGTCACGTCCTTCGGTATGTCGACCAGCACCGGACCTGGACGTCCGCTTTGCGCAATGTAAAACGCCTTCTTGATCGCCCCGGCTAGCTCGCGCACATCTTTCACCAAAAAGTTGTGCTTGACGCACGGTCGCGTGATTCCGACCGTATCGCATTCCTGAAACGCATCAAGCCCGATCGCATGCGTAGGCACCTGGCCCGTCAGGACCACCATCGGAATGGAATCCATATACGCGGTGGCAATACCGGTCACCGCATTGGTCACCCCTGGCCCGCTGGTGACGAGCGCAACGCCTATGCGATTGCTCGAGCGTGAATAGGCATCGGCCGCATGCACGGCAGCCTGCTCGTGACGCACCAAAATATGCTGGAACTTGTCTTGCTTGAAGATTTCGTCGTAGATGAAAAGGACAGCGCCGCCCGGATACCCGAAAACGTGCTTGACTCCCTCATCCTGCAGACATCGAACGACGATCTCGGCGCCGCTTAACTCCATTTTCGAACCCTCTCAAAGTCCACAGGAAATTGATTGGTTGCCGTTCCATACTCGCTTGTGGCGAGCGGTGCGGCGGGCGCTCTGCGCTTACTTACTATCGATAAGCGGATAAGCTGTAATCGATAAGCTATCTTGCTGTTTTCGTACAAGAACGCGAGAAGATACGGGAGCGCCGCATATTGTGCAAATCGATTATTGCGATGTACGCCGACGTTAGGGGCTGAGGAGTGGCGTCGCGTCAAGAGCTTTCCGACTTTCTTGCCAGTGTGGAGCGCCGCGCGTTCAAGCAGGCGCAGTACGCCGTGCGCGATTCGGATGCCGCGCTGGACATCGTGCAGGACGCGATGATGAAGCTTTCGGAAAAATACGGCGACCGGCCGGCAGGCGAGCTACCGCTTCTGTTCACGCGCATCCTGCAAAACGCGACCTACGACTTCTTCCGGCGCCAAAAGGTTCGGTCGACCTGGGTGACTCTTTTCTCCGCTTTGTCGCCCGGTCACGAGGACGACAATATCGACCCGCTCGAGACGCTGGAAGCTGCGGCGGGGTCGCCGGCCGCAGAAAGCGCGGAAGACCAGGTTGACCGCGCGCAGGTGGTGGCCATCATCGAAGAAGAAGTCGCCCGTTTGCCGACCCGTCAACGAGAGGCATTTTTGATGCGTTACTGGGAAGATATGGACGTGGCGGAAACCGCCGCAGTCATGGGATGCTCGCAAGGCAGCGTCAAGACCCACTGTTCGCGCGCGACCCACGCGCTGGCAAAGGCCTTGAAAGCACGGGGTATACAACTATGAACGAGAAAGAATTCGGCTATCAGATCCGCCAGGCGCTTAACGAAGCCACGGCCAAGCTGGATTACAAGACGACCTATCGACTGGAACAGGCTCGGGCGGCAGCGTTGACGCGTCATCGCGAGCCGGCGACGGCTGTGGCGTGGAGCCCGGCGTTACAAGCGGCGGGAGCCCGCTCCCCGGAGGGTTCGCGCTTGGGCTGGTTCGGAGGGTTGGGACTTGCGGCGCCGGCGGTGGCCCTGGTCGTCGGGTTTATCGCTATTTATCAATGGCAGCAGCCACAAGGACCGGAACGTATTTCGGATCTGGCCGCCATGGATTTTGCGGTCCTGATGGATGAAACACCGATCGGTGCGTACGCCGACAAGGGGTTTGGCATACTGCTACGCGGTGAAACGGAAGATCTGTAGGCGACGCCTCTTGCACGTCAAGTCTTTACTTGTCCTTATCGGCGCGTTCGTCACGGCTAGCACCGTTGCGGTCGTCGCCCAGACCCCCTCCACACCTTCGTCCACTGCCAAAACGACACGGGTTGCGCAGCCGTCGAGACCGACCTGGAGCGAGCTCAGTCCGGCACAGCGCGAAGCGCTTTCGCCCCTGGCCGGCATGTGGGAAACGCTCGAGTCTGATCGCAAGAAAAAATGGCTCGAGATGGCAAGCCGGTTTCCTCGGCTCACACCCGACGCGCAAAAACACATGCACGAGCGCATGGGCGAGTACGCCCGGCTAACGCCGGAGCAACGAGCGACCGCGCGCGAGAATTTTCGTCAGGCCTACGAGCTTCCAGCCAATCAAAGGCAGGAAAAGCTGCAGCGGTACCAAGCGCTACCCGATGAGAAGAAGAGAGCACTGACAGAGCAGGCAGCCAAAAAGCAGGTCAAGCCAGCTCCGTCGCCTCCCGCGCCTGTCAGTCCAGCGCCACCCTCGCCCGCGCCGAATACAAAGTAACTCGGCGCTCGATAGACTGGCGTGGTGACTAATGAGTCCGAACGCCTGCCTTACAACTTTGCTCCTGCAAGCCTGCGCATTCGTCTCGCGGCGATGATTTACGACGCGTTACTGCTGATCGGCATCGCCATGCTCGTCACCTACGCAATGCTTTCACTGCTGCAGTGGTCGTATCCGTTGTCGCCGACTCGGCGCCTCGGTTTGCAAGTCGTACTGTTCATCACCGTCGGCACCTACCTGACCATCTGCTGGATCCGCAGCGGGCAGACGCTTGGCATGAAAGCGTGGCGCATCAAAGTCATCGACGCCGAAGCTCGTCCGCCGCGAATGGCTCGAGCGATCGCTCGCTACGTGCTCGCTTGGCACCTCTGGGTTCCAGGACTCGCGCTGGCGGCCTTGTTTCACTACAGCACCAGCTCATCATTGGTGACGCTCGCGGTGGGCTTTGGATTGTTACTGATGCCTGCGTTGTTTGACCGTCAGCGGCGCCTGCTGCACGACCGCTGGACCGGCACCCGCGTCGCCCGAGTGCCGTAACCATCGAATCAACGTGCGACGGCGATTGGCTCTCGATAGAACCACGCCACGATGATTCCCAATACGACCATCAAAATGCTGCTGAAGATGACCTGCTGCGCAACCAGTTCGCCGGTGAGCGGCTGCACCGCGTAGTAGATCAAGTATTCGGGGACGGCTGCCAGTAGCGCAACCGCCACTCCATAACGGGCGCCCTGGGCCACCCAGGGCTTGGCTTCCCTACCGAACGTGTAGATCCATGTGAACGCGCCCGCCATTAATACGTGCGCAAGCAGCATCCATGGAAAGTACTGCTGGGATTCAGCATCCGAGCGATACAGTTTGGCGAGCTGCATGTAGTCATTCTTAAGGAGCACGCTGTGCACCAGGAAATCACCTGCCATCCACGCGATGAAAACGACCAGCCATGCGATGAAGAATTTCCTGTTCATAGGATCTCCGAGTAATGCAGCGTCGGAAGCGTATCGAATTAGTCGACTGGGCGAAATGGGTCGGGGTCGCCTGCAAACAGCCGTTTGTTTATCGCCAGTTCGCGACGATTGGTTTTTTCCAGAAATTCGCGCGCCCCGCGCATCGCGACGAACGCGTCGAACCCTCTGTCCAAGAAATGGTGCAGGTGTGACAGTCCCCACATCGCCGCTGGCCCCTTCATCATGTGCAGCATCGTTGACAGCATTGGTACTTTCGCAAGTTTTTCCAACGCCTTACCGATTCTGTCGGCGAGCTCGATCTGACGCACGCGCTCTGCCTCTGTACCCGTAGCGCGGTAGGCTTCTGCGTAAGTCTTCGCGGTGATTGGCAGATCGATATTGCGTGACATTTCGATATCGAATCGCTCCGCCATTTCTTCCAGCTGAACGGCGAGCAACAAGGCGTCGATCGCGCGCGACGGCATCATCCGCGCGAGCTTCGGCGCCACCTTCTGCGCCTCGGTGTCACGGCGATCGACGTCCTTCGCGCCGTACAGCTCTTCGAGAAAAAATTCTGCCGCCTCTTTGTAGCGAGGGGTAGCCAGCAAGTCAGCGTAGGTCTTTCGCAGGCGCTCAATCTGCCATTGTTTCAGCGCAGCCCAACGCTTCTTGTGCTGAGCATCGGCCTCGAGTTCGGCGCGCAGCGCGATCACCCGGCCGAGCGCGTCGGCAAGCTTGCGGCCGCTCATACGAAACTAGCTTGCGCGAATCGCGTGCTCTGAATGGCTCGCGCCGCGGCCCGGATATCCGCGCGGAATCGCGTTCAGGAGTTTCTGCGTGTATTCGTTCTGAGGTGCGGCATAAATCGCATCGGCATCACCACGTTCGACGATCGCTCCCTGGTTCATCACCAACATGTCGTCGGCCATGTACTTGACGACCGCAAGATCGTGACTGATGAAGATGTATGTCATGCCGAACTCGTCCTGCAGGTCGAGCAGCAAGTTCAACACGGTTGCCTGCACTGAAACGTCGAGCGCCGAAACCGATTCGTCGCATATCAAGACGTCGGGCTTCATTGATAAGCAGCGCGCAATCGCGATTCTTTGCCGTTGACCACCCGAAAACTCGTGCGGGTATTTATGGACGCTATCGTCAGCGAGCCCAACTCGACGCGCAAGGGCGACGGCCAGCGAAAACCTCTCTTGATCACTCGCACCAATGCCGTGAATCTTCATCGGCTCGGTCAATATCTGCCCAACCGTGAAACGCGGATTCAAGCTCGCGTAAGGGTTCTGGAAGATGATCTGAATCTTGCGCCGGTACTCCATCATCTGACGATCCGAAAGCGTCAGAAGATCCACGCCGTTGTAGAACACCTGTCCCTTGGTTGCCGGCGTCAGCCGCATCAGCATCATGCCGACGGTGGTCTTGCCCGATCCCGATTCGCCGACTACGCCAAGCGTGCGCCCCGGATAAAGATTGAAGCTCGCTTCCTTCACAGCTTCGATCGTTTTGTGTTCGAACAAACCGGTCTTTAGCCGATATTCCTTTCGCAAGCCCTTCGCTTCGACGAGTGGCGTGTCTTCCTGCGGGCGCGATTGACGCGACTCGAGCACGATCTGCGTCGTCTCCTTGTTGCGCATGAAGTCATCGATAACCGGCAGGCGTCGCGGCTTCACGTCGAGGCGCGGCCGGCAAAGCAATAATGCCTTCGTGTAGGCGTCCTGCGGTGCACCGAATATCTGATCGACCGGGCCCGATTCACGCACCTTGCCTTCGCGCATCACGACGACGTGATCGGCAATCTCACCCACCAGCCCGAGATCATGACTGATGAACAAAACGCTCATCCGATGACTTGCCTGCAGCCGTGCAATCAGTTCGAGAATCTGTCGCTGGACGGTGACGTCAAGCGCAGTGGTCGGCTCGTCGGCAATCAATAACTTCGGTTCGCACGCAATCGCCATCGCGATC
Source organism: Burkholderiaceae bacterium (assembly GCA_035274065.1). Taxonomy (GTDB): domain Bacteria; phylum Pseudomonadota; class Gammaproteobacteria; order Burkholderiales; family Burkholderiaceae_F; genus JACCZX01. The sequence goes on along the minus strand of DATEOP010000235.1, from coordinate 204 downwards.
ATCACGCGCTGCTGCTGCCCACCCGACAGCTCGTGCGGATAGGCATCGACACGTGCTTTGGGCTCGGGGATGCCAACTTCATTCAGCAACTGAATGATGCGATCGTTAAGCGCGCGGCCCGTCAGATCGGTGTGCAGCTTCAGCACTTCAGCAATTTGCCATCCGACGGTGAATACCGGGTTTAGCGACGTCATCGGCTCCTGA
>DATEOP010000234.1:0-6913 GCA_035274065.1 Burkholderiaceae bacterium | reverse complement strand
AACGAAGTGATAGAAAAGATGGCCTCCGTATCCAACGCGCCGCTGTACAGCCGGATCGCCGATGGGTTGGGATACGGCCTCGTAGGCGGATACTTTCAGTCCCGCGAAAGTCAGGTCGTTCAAGCCGCCAGCATCATCGTGCAACTGCTGCAGGGCACCGCGCCCGCCGAAATCAATGAGGAAACCATCGAGCCCGTAAATACGTTTGACGACCGTCAACTGCAACGTTGGGGCATCGACGAAGCGTCACTGCCGCGCGGCAGCGTCGTCAAGTTCCGTAAGCCGAGTGTTTGGCAGCATTATCGGTGGCACATTATCGTGGCCATCCTTCTGCTTCTGCTGCAGGCTGCGTTCATCATCGCTCTTCTGATTGAACGGCGCCGACGTGCGTTCGCTGAGCTCGAAGCGCGCAAACGGCTGGGTGAAATGGCGCATCTAAGTCGAAGCGTCGCGCTCGGTGAAATATCCGCGTCGCTAGCGCACGAGCTCAATCAGCCATTGGGCGCCATCCTGAACAATGCGGGCGCGGCTGAAATGCTGATCAAGTCGGGCGCTCCTCTCGGTGAGCAATTGAACGACATACTCGCCGACATCAAGCGCGACGATCAACGCGCGAGTGACGTTATTGCGCGGCTGCGCGCGATGCTGCGCAAATCTGCGTTTGAACTCCGCGATGTCGATCTCAATGCAGCAGTGACAGACGTCGCTCGCTTCGTTGCCTCCGAGGCCTCCGTGCGCAGCGTTGCGCTGAGGATGGAACTTGAACCGATCATGCCGGTGGTGCGAGGCGACCGCGTGCAGTTACAGCAAGTCATTCTGAACCTGGCTCTGAACGGCATGGATGCGATGAACAGTCAGCCCGCGGAGACGCGCGAGATCGTGATCCGCACGGGTCGAACCAACGGCAGTGAAGCGCAGATCTCGGTGGCCGATTCCGGTGCAGGCATTCCGGAAGACAAATTGACACGCATATTCGACCCGTTCGTCACGACCAAGCCCAACGGTATGGGGCTTGGGCTGTCCATTTCGCGCACAATCATTGAGGCGCACGGCGGCCGGATCTGGGCCGAACGTGCAGCTACCCGCGGAGCAGTGCTCCGCTTTACCGTCCCATTGGCGCACGCAGCATGACCGTTCCCACCCCGACGATACGAGTCGTGGATGACGACGCGTCATGGCGGCTGTCAATCGCACGCCTACTGTCAGCGTCGGGATACACGGTGATGCCTTACGAATCGGCTGAGCAATTTCTGCAGACTGATGATTGCAGCGCACCCGGCTGCCTCTTACTGGATGTGCGAATGCCAAGCATCTCTGGGTTGCAGCTACAGCGGTCTCTGGCGGCACAAAGGAACATGTTGCCTATCGTGTTCCTCACCGGGCACGGGGACATTCCGATGAGCGTAACTGCGATGCGTGCCGGGGCGGACGATTTTTTAACGAAGCCTGTCAGCAGCGAGACGCTGCTGCAGGCGGTGCAGCGCGCGATCGCACGCGACAGCGAACGGCGTGCGCAAAATGACGAAAACCACCGGCTGCGCGCGCGACTCGATAGTCTGACGCCGACCGAGTACAAGGTATTCGTGCTGATCGTGCGCGGTAAGCTGAACAAACAGATCGCGTATGAGCTTGGCTCCAGCGAGAGAACGATCAAGTGGCATCGCCATAACATCATGCAGAAGCTGCACGTGGACTCGCTGGCCGCAATGGTGTCGTACGCGGAACGGCTTGGCGCTCTTGAGGACGAGCCCAGCCAGGAGCCAACGTCGGCTTGAGCTTGCCTGTCGAGCGAATCGCTGGCCGGTCGTTTCAAGCGGAACCCTGTCCCAAAGGCCAGTAGCCCCGTTCTGATTGGCAGCGTTACCGTCGTGGCGTTCCCCGCTGTTGCCGAACTCGCAGCGGCCACAGTCGCGTTCACTGCATTCCCAATCACGCGCTGAGCAGTCAATCGCTGATTGTCGGCCACCGCTGGATCATGGAGTGATACTTTGACAGCACTCGCACCGACCACTCTTTACTGGAGAGCAAGACCATGACGGAGACGACAACGGCCAGCGCCTCGCTGTGGGACACCTTTGAACACACGCCCTCGAAGCGGCAACGTGTGCTGTTCCGCTATACCGCAGCAACGCTAATAGATCTCGTGGTGCTGGGTCTGTTCGCGGAATTCTGGGAGTACGTAACCGCCAGCTCGTTCACGATCATGCTGCTCGCCGCCGTGCTGCTGCAGATTCTTCTGAAGCTGACGATCGTCGTGGAGCATTGGGTTGCTGCATTCTTCAACGCGAGGCCGGGGGGCTTCAATAAATTCATGCGGTTCTTCATGGCCTGGGTGGTGCTGTTCGGGTCCAAGTTCGTCATTCTCGAAGCGATCGTCCTCGCGTTCGGTGACCGCCTGAGTTTCAGCGGCCCGTTCCAAGGCATCGTGGCACTGATCGTGGTCGTCGTCGCGATGCTGGTGGTCGAAGCGGCACTCGTGAAGTTGTATCGCAGCCTGGCCTGACGATCCGTATCGTGCGGTAGTTCGCCAGAGGCGGTCGTTTCAAACTAAAACAGGATGCCCACTATGAATGCGCCCTACACGCCCGATCTCGAACTCGAAAGGCGCCTATCAGGAAGGCTGATGGATGTCTTCATCCGAGCGGGGCTGGTTTTCGCTATGGCGGTGCTGTGCTACCAGATTTTCTCCCCCTTTCTCGCGTTGATGGTGTGGGCAGTGATTCTGGCGGTGACGCTTTATCCAGCGCATCAAAAGCTTGCACGCAAAATGGGAGGGAAACAGGGGCTCGCCGCCACCGTGATGGTGCTGGCGGGGCTCGTGCTAATCGGAGTGCCCGCCACTGTGCTGATGTTCGAGCTCGGTGATTCCGTTCATCAGTTCGTCGGCAGCGTGCGCGATCACACGCTGCAAATTCCCTCCCCTTCGCCAAGCATTGCCGACTGGCCGATCATCGGCAAGAAGCTTCATGGTTTTTGGTCGCAGGCGCATACGGATCTGCCGGCAGTGATTCAGGGTCTGCAGCCGAAGCTCGGCGACTTCGCTAGAGCCGCGTTGGCATTTGTTGCCAGTACCGGCCTAGCGATGCTGCTGTTCCTGGCGGCCTTCATCATTGCAGGAATCATCATGGCGTTCGGCGAATCGGGCGCGAGGAGCACGCGGGCGATTTTCGACCGCATCGTCGGAACCGGACGCGGCGAGGAATTTGCGAAGCTGTCTACAGCAACGATTCGTGCCGTCGCCTTGGGAGTTCTTGGGGTCGCGTTCATTCAGGCCATCGTCGTCGGCTTGTTCTTGATCATCGCCAGCGTCCCATTTGCGGGAGTACTTGCGTTAATCGTGCTGGTCCTTGGGATCGCACAGGTTCCTGCGCTACTGGTCACATTGCCAGTTATCGCGTACATCTGGGTGAGCGGCGAGTACGGAACCGGGGCTGCAATTACGTACACCGTGCTGCTATTTGTGGCAGGCATGCTCGACAACGTGCTGAAACCACTGCTACTGGGTCGAGGTGTCGATGCGCCGATGGTCGTCGTCCTGCTGGGAGCGCTGGGCGGACTGGCAACACACGGTCTGGTTGGAATGTTCGTAGGTGCGACCTTACTAGCTCTCGGTTATCAGATCTTTATGTGGTGGGTCGCTACCAATCCTGACAAGGCAGCATTGCGCAAGTCGTCAGTGGTGAGTTAAGCAGTGCACGCAACATGCGGGTAGGCGGGTTGCAATTAAGGGCGGCAGCGATCGCAGCGCCGCTGTTGCTCAGCGCATGCACGACGGTCGGCCCCGACTTCCAGCGACCGCAACTACCCTCATGGTTGGCCGAGTGGACAGGTGGGTCGCTCAAATCGCTTGATGCTGATCAGCGTGCAGCACGCAGCGGACAGCTGCAGCAGTGGTGGCGCACGTTCAACGATCCTGTGCTCGAAAATCTTGTTGCCGAAGCGCAGCGCGTGAATCCCAACGTGCGCACCGCCGGTCTGCGCATCATGGAAGCGCGCGCTCAACTTGGCATTGCCGGCAGCGCGCTTTACCCGCAGGTTCAACAGGCGACGAGCGATCTGCTGTGGGCCGGTGAGCGAAGAACCGGTGCTGCCGATACCAGCGCAGTGAATTTCAGCGCTGGGTTTCAGGTCGGCTGGGAGCTCGACTTCTGGGGCAAGTTCAGGCGCGGAATCGAGGCGGCGGATGCCAGCTACTTCGCCAGCATCGCGCAATACGATGATGTGCAAGTGCTGATGGCCGCACAAGTAGCCGCCTTTTATGTTTCGATTCGGACTGTGGAGGCGCGGCTGGTCATCGCTCGCGATAATGCAGCGATACAAAAGCGCAGCCTCGACATTACTGAGCGGCTGTTCAAGGGCGGCAGTGATTCGGAACTGGATGTGCAGCAGGCCAAGGCCCAGTATCTGGCTACGCTCGCCACCATTCCACAACTCGAGGCGGGGCTACGCCAGACGCAGAACGCGCTGAGTACCCTGCTGGCCAGGGCTCCGGGCCCACTGCCCGAGATGGCCGCGGGCAAAGATGTGATTCCCACGGCCGAACTTGCTGTCATCGTCGACATGCCCGCAGATCTGATGCGGCGTCGCCCTGATGTCAGGGCTGCAGAACTGTTGATGGCCGCTCAGTCTGCGCTGATCGGCGTTAGCGTTGCCGACTTGTATCCATCGATATCACTGCTGGGATCGGTCGGGCTGTCCGCTACAACGTTGGGCGCGTCGTCGCGAGCACTGAGTTGGGCGCTGGGACCGAGCCTAGTCTGGAACGTCTTCGACTATGGGCGGCTCACGAACACCGTTCTGGTCCAGGATGCCCGGTTCCAGCAGCTCTACGAGCAGTATCAGGACGCGGTGTTGCGTGCGGCGCGTGAGGTCGATGACGCGGCGGTGGGCTTCGCGAAGACCGGAGAGCAGATAGTGTTTCTCGCAGACGCCGTAGCGGCCTCGCAGCGCTCGCTTGACCTTGCCACTCTTCAATACCGGGAAGGGCTCACTGACTTTCAGCGCGTGCTCGATTCTCAGCGAGTGCTTTTCAGTCAGCAGGATCTTCTGGCCAACACCCGCGGAAGCCTGACACAGAATCTGATTTCGCTCTATAAGGCGATGGGTGGCGGCTGGGAACAGGGACGAAGCCGCCCGGTGCTCGATGACGCAACGCGTGAAACGATGAATCAACGCAGCGATTGGAAAGGCATCCTCTCGGCACCGCTGCCGGCACCCGACGTCGAAGCCCCGCCAAACTCGTCCGGAACGGGAAGACCATGAGTCAAGACCCCACAACGCCGGTCAAGACGGGCGTGCCGAGTAGCGAGAAATCACCGCCGCTACCGGCATCGAAGCCACCGTCGAAGCAAGAGGTCCCGGAGCCAACCAAGAGCGCGGCTCCGATTGCAGAGAAATCACCGGCCCCGCCGCCGTCAAAGCCAGGCAAGGGAACGCGGCGCGGCGCGATCATCGTGTTCATATTGATCGTGCTGAGCCTCGTCTGGTATTTCGTTTCCGATCGACTCACTCCGTATACCTCTCAAGCCAGAGTGCAGGCGTTCGTCGTGCCGGTGCCGGCCGAAGTCTCGGGCACCGTGCTGAAGGTGTACGTCAAGAACAACGATGAGGTGCAGCGCGGACAGCCGCTGTTCGATATCGATCCATCGCAGTACAAGATCGCGCTTCAGCGCAGCCGTTCAGACTACGAGTCGGTGCGTCTTTCGGTCAATGCATCGAACGCTTCAGTAGCGGCAGCTCAGGCGTCGTTGCGTGCCGCCGTGGCAAATCGCGTGTATGCACAGCAGGATGCAACACGATTCGAGCAGATCTACAAGGAAGATCCCGGCGCGGTCTCCGTTCGCCGCGTCCAGGCCGTACAAGCGAACCGGGCCACCGCGATCAGCCAGGAGAGAAAGGCCGAGGCCGATTTGCGCCGCGCCCAGGAGACGGCAGGCGAGTCCGGTGACAACAACGCGCAACTGCTCAGCGCGCGCGCTGCGATCGAAAAGGCCGAGCTCGATCTCAAGCGTACGAAGGTTATTGCTCCCGCAAGCGGTTCGGTCACCGATTTGCGTACGGACGTCGGGCAATTTGCGCAGGCAGGCGCGCCGTTAATGACGCTGATCGCCATTCACGACCTGTGGATCAATGCCGACATGACCGAGAACAATCTCGGCAACGTCAATCCCGGCGACGAAGCGGCGATCGTTCTCGATGTGCTGCCAGGCGAAGTATTCAAGGGACGCGTACGCAGTGTCGGCACAGGGGTCGGTTCCGGCCAGCAGGCGCAGCCCGGAAGTCTGCCGGCCGTCGAGAACAGCCGCGATTGGCTGCGGCGGGCACAGCGTTTCCCGGTAGCCGTCGAGTTTGATCCGTCCGAACGCGAACGGCTGCGCGGAGTGCGGATCGGCGGTCAGGCCGATGTGCTGATCTACACCGGAGACCACCCCGTGATGAACTGGTTGGCCGGCTTCTTCATCAAGTTAACGAGCTACTTCTCGTATCTCTATTGACCGTCGCCCCCATTGAGCATGTCGACGGACCGGGCTGACAAGGCGGTACTGCGACTGGCGATCGGCCTGGGCCTCGCGGTGCTGATCGCATACGGACTGGGACTGCGTGTGCCCTTTATGGCCTGTGTGTTGACCGTTTTGATGCTTCGGAACGCGGGCCCTCCAATCCCATTACTGAAGGGCGCGGTGATGGTTGTTGTCATTGCAGTTGTGTTGCTGGCGGGCGTGCTGATGGTCCCGCTGCTGCAGAACTATGCGGTGACGGCACTGATGCTGACCGGCGTAATTCTGTTCGCAGTGTTCAATCGAGGCGCGCGCAATCCCACTCCGCTGACAACCATTCTTGCGATGGCCGTGACGCTGATTCCGGCGGTCGGCGTCGTTGATCAGGCGCTGGTCTCCCTGGTCAGCACATCGTT
>DATEOP010000233.1:0-2411 GCA_035274065.1 Burkholderiaceae bacterium | reverse complement strand
CCGGCTCCGAGGGCTCGACGCCGCCGCGCGCTACCAGGCTGGCCGAGCCGAATAGGCCGGTGAGCGCAACGGCCATCGCGACACCGCGCAGCGCGCTGCGTGTTAATTGTTTTTTCATGCACGTCTCCGTCGCGTCGAGGTTAGCGTGATCTATCAGCAGCGGTAGTCGATCTCTACACTCTAATGAACACCAAACTACCGAGAGACTGCCGGAGGCGAGGGCGGATGCCCCTGCATGATTGAACTCGCGACCGCGACGCATTCATTGCAGATGTAAGGCATAGAGCCAACAACCGATTTTTACCCACTGGCAAGCTTTGAAACCTGATCTTCCGTCTTTCGACAGAAGGAACACCTCAGTTTGCGAATCCGCATGATCCCGCATCCTTTTAAGAGTGTTGCTCCTGACGAGCCTTGAATCGGTGATTCTGCTCCTAAGTGCAGGTCGTTGTCGCGGACGGCGAGGCTGGCGAACGATCTCGACCGGCGGCTCTTGCACGGTGGCTCAAAAGTCGCCGATCGCCGTCAACCTAAGGACCGCGGAAAGCGAGCTGTTCGCCAGCGCTGCTTCGCGGCGCTCGAGAACGGGGGTCGATGGCATCGCGCAAAATGGTCGCCAGGAACACGAGCCCGTTGAACCGCGATCCGCTGCATAGATAGACGCGGCGATGTTCGCATAGCAGCCGTGTCGTTAACTCTGTGGACGCATGCCGAACGCTCTCCTGCGGGTGCGCGCACTGACGATTTTCTACCGGATCGGTTCGGGGCGGTCTCTTAGTCGAGGCGTCGAAGCTTGTCCGCCCGACTACATGGAGCCATCTGTTTAATCAATGGCCGTCATTCAAACAATGAACTTTCAGCCAATCCCTAGTCCTCTGTAGGATGGCTCCGACTGCGATCGTCTGGATCACGTCGTACCCATCCACTCAACAGGAGATACCAGTGAAAAAGACTCACGTTCGCATCGCAGCGCTTCTCGCGCTCGTAGGTATTTTCGTCACCTCGGCGCAGGTGACTGTCGCGCAGCAAAACGTCGTGATTGCATATCAGGCGGCTCCGGAGTGGGCGAATACGAAGGAGGTGATGGACAAGTTCCAGCAGGCGACGGGCATCCGCGTGCCAATCGACAACAAGAACAGTGGGCAAGCCCTGACGCAACTCTTGGCGGAACGAAACAATCCCCAGGCGGATATCGGCTTCAATCATGGCATCACGTTTGCCATCAAAGGCGCTGCAGACGGCCTCTATGCTCCATACAAGCCAAAGCACTGGGCTGACGTTCCGTCCGACCTCAAGGACCCGGACGGACTGTGGTTCACGATCTACACCGGCACAATTGGATTTGCGGTCAACAAGGAGGCACTTGGTGCCGGTGTTCCCGTGCCGAGGTCGTGGGACGACCTGCTGAAGCCGATCTATCGCGGAAAGATCGGTATCTTGGACCCAAGCTCAGCCTTCGTTGGCTATGTCGCTTGCGCTGCCGCAAACCTGGCGCACGGCGGCACGCTGGACAACTGGGATCCCGGCGTCGCGTACCTGAAGAAGCTCTTCGACAACGCTCCGATGACCCCGAAGCAGACTTCGTATGCGCGCGTGGTCAAGGGCGAGATCCCCATCATGATCGACTATGACTTCAATGCCTATCGTATGAGATACGACGATAAGGTCGACGTCGAGTGGGTTGTCCCCAAGGAAGGCACGATCACTGTGCCGTATGTCGCGTATCTGGTGAAAGGCGCCGCGCGGGTTGATAACGGCAAGAAGTTTCTCGACTTCTTGCTCGACGATCCCGGGCAAGCGGCCTTCGCTCGTGGATTCGTTCGTCCGGTCCGGCCCTCGGCGATGGACGCGCAGACGCAGGCGAAGTTTCTTCCCGCCAGTGAGTACGCGCGCGCTCGCGCGGTCGACTATCGCAAGATGGCAGACGCCATGACCGGCTTTCAGAACCGTTACTTGAAAGAGGTCGCGCGTTAGCACGAGGTTCAGACGCCGGCGGCCAGACGACCTGGCCGTACTCATCTGCTTTCTGCTGCCGAGCGTCGTGGTGGTCGCGTATTTCTTCCTCTATCCGGTTGTATTTCTCTTCGGATCGAGCCTGGGCGGCTGGACATCGCCGTCGCTCGCGAATTACGCCGCGATCCTCGAACACGCGCGCTATAGCCGCAGCGTGGTAAATACCGTCGCGCTGTCGCTGGCGGTGACGGTCGTCACAATGGTCATCGCTCTTGCTCTGGCACTCTTTCTCGCGCGCGCAAGGATCTGGGGACGCCCACTGTTGATCGCCCTGATCAACTTTCCGCTCGCATTTCCCGGAGTCGTGGTCGGCTTCATGATCATTATCTTGTTTGGTCATACGGGCATATTGGCAAGCGTCACTCAGGCAGTACTGGGGCAGAAGGTGTCTTTTGCCT
>DATEOP010000232.1:0-2787 GCA_035274065.1 Burkholderiaceae bacterium | reverse complement strand
CCCACGCTCGTTGGCGACGAGCAGCGCCGCGGCACCGTCGCAAATCTGGCTGGCTGTGGCCGCTGTGTGGCGTCCGCCCTCCTGCAGAAGCTTGACGGCACCGATGCCTTCGCGCGTCGCATCGAAGCGAATGCCTTCGTCGACCGAGTGTGTTTGTTCGGTCGTCACACCTTCGGGCGTACGCATCGGTAACGACACAATTTCGGCGTCGAAGCCTCCGGCGCGGGTGGCTTCGCTTGCCCGCTGATGGCTCCGAAGCGCGTATTCATCGAGCTCATCCTTGGCCAATCCGTATTTCACGGCAAGCATCTCGGCGCCTGCGAACTGGCTGAACTGAACCTGTGGATAGCGCGCCTGCATTGCCGGGCTCATGTAGGTACCAAAGCCATGCTTGAAAGGCAGCGTCGCCGGCAACCCCATCGGTACACGCGTCATGCTTTCAACGCCGGCTGCAATGACGATATCCATGCTGCCGGACATCACGGCTTGGGCAGCAAAGTGCAGCGCCTGCTGCGACGACCCACACTGCCGGTCGACCGACGTCGCAGGCACCGATTCAGGTAACCGTGAGGCCAGCACGGCGTTGCGGGCAATGTTGTTCGATTGTTCACCCGCCTGTCCGACGCACCCCATGATCACGTCTTCGACCGCGGCGGGATCAATATTGGTGCGTGCAACCAGCGCGTCCAGGACGGCAGCGGCAAGATCTGCCGGATGCCAGCCGCTCAAGCGGCCGCCCTTGCGACCGCCGGCCGTACGGACGGCGTCGACGATGAATGCTTCGGCCATTAATATTTGCAGCGAACTCTTATTGCTTTCGACCAAATGATCACGTAGGGTCCAGACAATATAGTGCAGGCGATGCGCAAACGTGTTTCGCTTTAGTTTTTAAGATTTTTCAAAAGGAGTTGGCCATGGGTAACCGCGATCGGCAACGCAAGGAAGCGAAAAAACCTAAGCAACCGAAGAAGCCGCCGTCACCCTCGGTGAGCTGATCACCACTGTTACCTTGCAATGTTCAGAAGTGCGATCGGGCTGGCCGCACTGACGCTGCTGTTGTCCTGCGCGAGCACATCAGAAGTGCCTACAGCCGCGCGATCTGAAATTGCACCTTCCGGGAAGCTGCGCGCTGCGATTAACTTCGGCAATCCGATTCTCGCAACCAAGGACCCGGCGACGGGCGAGCCGCGCGGCGTGTCGGTCGATCTATCGCGAGAGCTCGCGCGGCGCCTCGGCGTTCCGCTCGAGCTGGTCACCTACGACGCTGCGGGTAAGGTAGTAGAAGGCCTGAAGACCGGCGCGTGGGATGTCGCGTATGTCGCAATCGATCCCGCGCGCGCCGTCGACATCAGCTACACCGCGGCATATGTTCAGATCGAGGGCGCCTATCTGGTACCGCACAACTCGCCGATTCGCAGCAACGACGAAGTCGACCGCTCCAACGTGCACGTCGTCGTGGGTACCGGAAGTGCCTACGACTTGTTTCTCACGCGATACCTGAAACAGGCCAAGATCGTTCGCGCGCCGACGTCGCCTGCGGTTACGGATATGTTGGTGGCACAAAAGCTCGAGGTCGCTGCCGGCGTCAAGCAGCAGCTCGAGGCCGATGCGCGGCGTATCGGCGGACTACGCCTGCTTGATGGCCGGTTCATGGTGATCAATCAGGCGATGGGAACGCCTAAAGGTCGAGGCGAAGCGGGAGCCAGGTATCTGCGCGAGTTCATCGAGGAAATGAAGGCTTCCGGCTTCGTCGCGCAGGCGCTCGCGAGGCATCGAATCGACGGTGCGTCGGTCGCCCCGCGAGGAGCAGTTGAATAGGTTTGGCTGATACTTAACGCTGACCTTGTCGGCGTTCAATGTGTTGATCACATTCGTTTTAATGCTGTGAGCTGACAATCGGCTAGAGCGCCCCGGTCTAAATCGATGACTTCGGTCCGCACACCATTCGATCAGCAACGGACCTACGGCGTCATTCGCTCGGCACTGATCGGCTACGGCGTGGCAGCGTTTACGTATTTGTTCTCGCGCTCGAGTGCTTTCGAGTCCAGCAATCCCGGGCTGGCGTCCGGTTCGGCACAGACGGTCGTGCTAGTAGGTTTGGCACTGCAGGTGCTGCTGATCTTCGCGCGCTTGATCACCAGACGCAGAGCCGCCGACAGCGAGACTGCTGCACAGGGTTTGATGATTCTGGAGCTGGTTGCGGACGGCATCACCGTGTTGCTGTTCGCGATGGCGACGATGCGCACGATCATCCATGCGAGCGGCAATGTCTAGCTTCAGCTCGAGTGCGTCGTCTCCCGCACCCAGCGGCAATGCGCTCGACGAATACAAGCATCTGGGCGAAGACCTTCGACACTACAGCATTCTGCGTCTGGCGCGACTGACGCTGCTGCTCGGTACGACGGGTGCGGTGATCACCGCTCTGGCAAGCGACACGGTGCGCGCGCACTCGGTCTTGTTTGCTCTGCTGAAGATGGGTGGTCTTGTCATTGCGCTGGTGTTTGCGGTCATGGACTACCGGTCCGGTGCTCATTGGCTCAGGCTGCAGCGGCGCTCGAACGTGCTGGCGCAGACGCTAGGCTTTGAGTCGCGCTCTATCGCGAACGCGTGGAATCCGCTCGCCACCACGGGCGCGAGCCGGGCTCTGCATTTGTTTCTGGTGTTTGGTTGGATTTTCGCGTTGCTTCTTCCCTTGTTTCGGCGATAACGTGTACCTCAACACGGATGTGCTGATCGTCGGTGCGGGGCCAACCGGGCTGATGCTCGCGAATCAGCTTGCACGACGCG
>DATEOP010000231.1:0-2095 GCA_035274065.1 Burkholderiaceae bacterium | reverse complement strand
GAGATCCACAGGCTGTCGATCGGACACTCTTCGCGCTCCAACTCGCTGGCCCACTGCACATACTCCCGCGCAGCTTTCGAAGCCCGCATGATGGTGTCGTGATCACCGTGCTGCTCGATACCGAAGCCGACCACCGGCTTGCCAGTTGCAGCAATGGCGTCGACGATCTTCTTCGTCCATTGATCCTCGATGCCGATCACGACGACCGCAGCGACGTTCGGGTTGCTTCCGGTGCCAATCAGCGTGCGAAAGTGCAACTCGAGATCTGCCCCAAACTGCAGACGCCCGTACGGGTGTGGCACAGCCATCGCGCCGTGAATGTTGTTAGCGACAGCGTTCGACGCAGCGTTCGATAGATCATCGACCGGCAGAATGATCACATGGTTGCGCACACCCACCCTGCCGTTCTCGCGGCGATATCCCTGAAATGTTTTTTGCATGACTACCAGCGCTTTGTTTTGACGTTGTGGACGTGCAGATGCTCGCCGAGTTTGATCGGCGCAATCGTGCGACCGATGTCGGTTCCGTACTTGATGACCGTGTCGTTGTTATTCAGATCGCGGATTGCGATCTTATGGCCGATCGGTACATCGTTCAGGACCTTCGTTCGCAAGGTCTTGTCCTGATCCATGATCCAGCCGGTGATCTCGTCCCCGGCACGGACACCCTCGACCACGACGACGCCGACCGAATCGTGCTCGTCGTGCACAACAAAATGAACTTTCTCTTTTTCTGCCATAGCCTTCGATAAAAGTTTTGCAGCGGTCGAGATTATCCCCGACCCTTCCATGGAACAACTGCGCGCTCGATATACCGCATCATCAGATCGAACGCGTACGCAATAACGCCGATCACGACAATGCCCATGATGACCACGTCGGTGCGCAGAAAGTTCGACGCGTTCAATACCATTTGGCCGAGACCGGCCGTGGCTGCCACCATCTCCGCGGCGACCAGCGTCGTCCAGCCGAATCCAATAGCGATCCGCATGCCGGTGAAAATCTCCGGCAACGCCGCGGGGATGATGACATGGCGGATGACTTGCCACTTCGAGGCCCCGAGCGAATACGCGGCGTTGATCTGCTCGATCATCACGCTCTTGACGCCGGCGCGTGCAGCCATCGCAAGCGGCGCAAAGCACGCCAGGTAGATCAGTACGACCTTCGCGGTTTCTTCGATGCCGAACCAGATCACGATCAGCGGCAAATACGCAAGTGGCGGCAGCGGACGGTAGAACTCGACCGGCGGATCGAAGATGCCACGGGCGATGCGCGAGACGCCCATCGCAATCCCGACGGGTATCGCGGTCACGCACGCCAACGCGAACGCGGAGAACACCCGGAACATGCTCCATCCGAAGTGCTCATACAGCGGGCGCCCGCCTTGAATGTCCCCCTTCCACGCATCCGAGAAGCTGGTGATGATGCGTTCCGGTGTCGGTAGGAACAGATCGCGAATCCACCCGGCGTGCGTCGCAACCCACCAAAGCGTAAGCAGCACGATGACCGTGACGATAGCGATCGTTGTGCTCGAGCCTTCGCCCGGCACGCTGTAGCCGCTGACGGCGCGCACGGGCGTTGCAACGGGTGGTTCTACGCGCGGTACCGCCGCTGCCGCGGCAACATCGACATTGCTGGGTGCGCTCATTCGTTGCCGACCTACGCAGCTTCGCGCATTTGAGGTGCTGAGTGAATTACGTGCAGGACTTCCTCACGGATTCGAATGAACTCTGGATCCGATTTGACGGCACGCGCATCGGCGCACTCGATGAAACGGCGGCCAAAATCCAAACGGTAGCGGTGCGCGATACGACCGGGCGATGGCGTCATTACGACCAGCTCCGTCGCAAGAAAGAGTGCCTCCTCGACACTATGTGTGATGAAGAAGAACATCTTCTGCGTCTTCCACCACAGCTGCAGAATCAACTCCTGCTGCTGTTCGCGAGTCAGCGAGTCGAGTGCGCCAAGTGGCTCGTCCATCAACATCACTTCGGGATCGCTCGCCAGCGTGCGCGCTAGACCTACGCGCTGTTGCATGCCGCCGGAAATTTGATATACGGGAGAGGTTGCAAACTTTTCCAAACCGACAGCGGCAA
>DATEOP010000230.1:0-6618 GCA_035274065.1 Burkholderiaceae bacterium | reverse complement strand
CGTCAGAAATGCAATCCAGATCTGCGGATCGGTAAGGAGTTGGAGCATCTAAACGACGGTTGATTTCTGTCCGCAATATACGGGTTACAAACCGGCTGCCGGCTTCCGCACTGTGCGAAACGTAACCGACCACCGATGCTCGGGCGTTGCGGTGATGCTGTGTTGCCAGTTCCAACGCACGTCGTCACGCATCACGTACATCGAACGGGGCTCGAGTTGCAGCGCGAACGTTCTGGGATCGCGGCCGCGACGTGGTGGGTACGGACGAAAGCGCATGCGACAGCGGCCGCCGAGTGAAATGCCGGCAACAAGTTCGTAGTTAAGTGCATCGCGATGCCATCCCAACGGCGTGCCCGGGCGATATTCTGTAATCAGCGTCTGCACGAATCGATCCTCCGAAATCGATGCTCGATCCGCCACGCGCCGGCGGATCGGAATCAGGAACGCTGGCACGGGTGCCGCGTCGTGCAGTTGCTTGGTTTCGAAGTCGTAGCTCGACCCAAAGCTCGCTACGCGCCGCTTCGCGGTGTATTCGTAGTACTGCGCATCATGCATCGGCACATCGCGCAGCGCTGCCAGCAGCCGCTTTTCTTCTTCAGAGCTGATGAAATCAAGCGTGTAAGTCAGGCCGGGCGGCCACAGAGGCAAAGCACCAAACAGATCATCGGAGATTGTCGTCACGCTTGCTCAGTTCGAATCGTATTTCACCGTACTCGGTGACACCCGCGTGCCGCCACCCAGCGGCTTCGTAGAAACCATGCGCGCGTGTACAAGGTGCTGTCGTCAGCCACAGCTGTGTGAGTCCGCGCGACCACAGCCAATCAACAGTGACATCGAGCAGGCGCCGGCCGAGGCCAAGCCGCTCGAATTCGGGACGAACGAAGAGCCCCCATATGTTTCCGTTGCATGCGTTGCCAACGGCAACTGCAACAACACGGCTGTCTTCTTCTATCACCCAGCCGCGGCCCACCGTTTCCAAGTGGTCGATGTAGTCGCTTCCCGCGATGACGCTGCGCGTCAATTGGTTCTCGCGGACCGACATTCTCACTTCGTGTATCGCCGGAATATCTGCGCGTGATGCCTGCCTTAACAAATGCATCGCTATAACCGTCAGGCACTCTTGACGATCTGCAGGAGCTGGCGGAACTCCGGCGCATCCGCGCTCTTCAACCACTCGAACATCACCATTTCGGTGGAAACAATGTGCACATTGCTCATTCGTAAGCGCTCAACCGCCGTGACGTGGTCCGACGGACGTTGCGAGCCCGACGCATCCTGCACAAAAAAGCAGTCATAGTTGTTCTCGGCAAGACCGAGTGCGGCCTGCATCGCGCACACATGTGCCTCCATGCCAGCGATGATGGCCTGTTTGCGATCCAGCGCCTCGAACTTCGCCAGCACGCCCGGCTCGTCGGTGCAGCAGAAATGTGTTTTCGATAGCAGCTCACCGTGCTGTGTTAGATCGGCGATGGGCGCGACTGAATGGCCGATTCGGTCGGCGCAGTGTTCGGTCACGCGAAGTGGAATCTGCAAAAGGCGAGCTGCCTTCATCAGCGCGACGCATTTCGCAATCACGTGCTCCGAGGCATGGACGCGCGGTGCAAGCTGAGCCTGCACATCGACGACCAGAAGAAACGACTGCTCGGGCCGCAGGCGCACGCAGGAACGCTCAGTTCGTAGTGCCGGTCTTGCGCAGCGGAATCACGGATCGCGTGGACGCATTGCCGACGGGCGGCAATGGCACGACGACCGGCGCGTTGGGGACCTGACAGCCCTCGATGCAGCATCGTCCAGGCTGACGGTTGCGCGTGATCTGGCGCACGTCGTCCGACAGCACACCACGTTCGAGTAAACGCTCGACAAGGTCGACCTTGTTGCCGAGTGGATAGTTGCGCCAGATTTCCATCTTCATCGCGTCGGGTGATCCGCCGCCATGCAGAGAAATCACCGAATACCAACCTGCCTGATACGACGCGGTCAAGTCCTCGACGAACCGAGCGACCTCGATCCGCTTTTCATAGGGAATGTCCGACCGTGCCGTCAGCAACTCTGACAGCCGACCCGCCGTCGCGGGGTTGTGATCCTCTTCGGGGCCCGGCAGCGTGACGATCAACCCGCCGGATACGTGATGAGCCAGCCGATGCATATCGTAGATCTGCGTCGCCATTAACAGCTTGCCGATATTGCCGAACACCGCGTCCGGCATTGCAACGCCGGAAGGGTCGGCAGTGCAATACACCGACGCCGCGATACCGCAGGCATAAAACCCTTCAACGATCTTGATCAGGTCGATCATCGCATCGCGCAGTCCGTGCGCGTGATCGAGGTCGGCCCCATTGGCTTCGGTCATCAGCGCTCCGGCGCCAATCAACAAATCGCCGAACCCTGCACGCGCGGCTATGCACGTTTGCCGATGATGGGTCGCGTAGCTGTAGGTCAGAAATCCAGAGTGCTCCCATTCGCCGGCAAGAAAGACGTTTTTCCACGGGACAAAAACGCGGTCGAAAATAGCAACCCCTGTCGACTGCCCGTACCGCCCGCTGAACAGCGCCGTCTTTTCACCAGGCCTCCCGGCCGGACGCGCGACGATTGTCAGGCCATCGACGTCGATAGGTACCGCGCAGCAGACGGCGAAGTCGGCATCCTCCTGTGTCATGTTGCGGCAAGGCATCACCAGCAGCTCGTGCACGTACGGAGCAGCGGTCACGATCGCCTTGACGCCGGAAATCACGATACCGTCGCTGCGGCGCTCGACGATGTGAACGTAAGTGTCGAGGTTCGGCTGCTGATGTGGACGCAGGGAGCGATCGCCCTTGCCGTCGGTCATCGCGATGCCGATACTCAGGTCCTCGGAATAGACGTGCTCCAGATACGAGTCGAGACGCCCGGAGTATTCGGTGCCTTTGTCGGCATCGATGCGGTGCGCAGCCTGACGAAGTGCAGCTAACCCGTCACCGCCCAGATACCTTTGTGCGCAGCCAGTTTCCTGGCACAGCAGGCGAACTGCTTCGAGCTTGTTAAGCAAATCCTGGCTCGACGCCGGAATCGCGTTCATTCGATTGATTTCGTGAGTGCCCGCGTGCGCTCGCATCACCGGTGCCAGCTTCTCACGCAATGCGTAGTCATAGCTCAGACCGAGCGCGTTGACACCGGGAGCCAGCGACGGCTCGTCTGCGACTGATTCGACGGCGTGCCCCTCGACGTAGACACGCGGCCTGGAGCGACGCAGCGAGTCCCGATAATCCTGCGATGACATCAACATGGCGTGGCCTCACCTAGACTGCGTCACAAGATTATGCCGCCAGTACCGCCACCGTGAACCGGACTTCCACTTCGCGCTTGCAGCTGGTGGACGCATTGCGCGGCTTTGCCGTCGCACAGATGATTATTTATCACTTCATCTATGACCTCGCCTATTTCGGCTGGATCCATCTGACGATGACGCGCGATCAGCCGTGGATTGCATGGCGCGCGGCAATCGTCACCCAGTTCCTGCTGCTGGTGGGCATCAGTCTTGTGCTCCGCACCTCGTTCAAACCTTCGGTAAGAGATTTTTGGAAGCGCTGGGCGCAAATAGCAGCTGCTGCGTTTTTAGTGACAATCGGCAGCTGGCTGGTGTTTGGCCCGCGCTTCATCTACTTCGGGATACTTCATTTCGTCGCCGCGGTCCTGCTGCTGATGCAACCTCTGCTGCGCTTGAAAGCGTGGAACATAGCAGTTGGACTCGTTTGCATCGCGATCGGGCTCACTTATGAAAATGAGTTCTTTAATACGCCACCTGCGACGATCTTGGGATTCATGACGTTTAAGCCACGAACCGAGGATTACGTTCCGCTGTTTCCGTGGATCGGCGTGGTGTTTCTCGGCGCGGGGCTTGCAGCGCTTTGGCAACGCGCACGATGGCGCATTCCTAACGTGCTGGTCCCTCTTAACGACCGGGCGCCTCGCTGGCTTCTGTTTCTGGGAACCTGGCCCCTCACGATCTACCTGATTCATCAACCGGTGCTGCTGGGGACGATGCGGTTGCTGCGAAACCTGGGCCTGTAATGCTTACTCCAGACTGCTGGGCGCAAATGTCAGCCATGTGCGCCCACGCGCGCGCTCGGCGATGAAAGAATCGCGCACGACGTTAAGTTTGTAAGTTACAAACATTTTCTCGCGCACGTTTGACAGCCGCTCTGCGCGAAAGACCGCAGCATTGATGCCATCGCAGCGTGCGGACTGCACCAGCAAGCCGCTCAGGTCTTGTTCGTGGACGATGCGGCCCACCTGGTGCGTAAACACGTAGCTGTCACGTCGAACGAGATCGGGAAATTCGACGTGCTTGCCTCGAAGGTCGATCAGCAGCGCGTCGCAGCGCACGTCACAGACGCGGCGGTCGGTGACGATCACCCGATCGAGCTCTGGATAGCTATCAAGCAGAAATCGTCGCCAGTGGTGTGCGGTCTCATAGACGGTGGTTTCTACGTCGAGCGCACCGTACCAGACACCATAGCTCGTGCCGTCCGAGAATCGGGTCGATTGCCAGTGCGACGCGTCGAAGCTGTAGCTGATGACGCTTCCATAGTCGAACGGGCGTGTAGCAAGCGCCGCGGACGTCGGGATGCGTCCGCTTTCCTCGGCAGCCATTGCCACGGCCCAATCGTCGGGACTGGCGGCCAGATCGTCGAACAGATTCTGCGAGCGACGTATGCCCGGGATATTTCGAACCAGATCGCCATGAAATTCGGCGTTGGCAGACAGCAGATCACTAGCCACGCTGAAAATCTAGATATCGGCGCACCGCGAGCAGCCCTTCGAATCCTCGCTCGGCAATCAGATCAACTGGGCGGGCGCCGAGACGGCGATTAAATTGCGTCATCCACCCGTACGCCAGATCCCTGTCGTACGGAAACAAAATGCGCAGCGACTTGTGGATTCCAAGCAGATGGCCTGCACGGTCAAGCAGATCACGACTGTCAGCCAGCGGCTCGCCTTCACGATAACGCGCAAGCGTGCTGCGGCTCGTCGTGGAGAGTCCAAGCAGCGTGGATTGTTCAACGGCAGTCAAATTCCAGTGATCCAGCAGCTTGGTGACCATTGCAGCCAAGCGGCTACGCGCATCACGACTGCCGACATCGACTACGACTGGTCGCGGAACTTCCCGTTGCGGCAAAGCGGCCATAGGATTTTGTCCGTAAAAACAGACATGTACGAAATGGTACGCGAAACGTACCAATATAACGACCCCGTGTCAAGCCGCTGGGTCGCTCGGGGCTCCTACCCGGAGCTCTTGATACTGATCACGCCTGGCTCACGATGAAGCCACTCCGGCTGCAGCGTGATGTGATCGATCTTGAAGTCGCGATTCAACACAAGCCGTGCCTGGTGCAGAATCACCGGCCAGCGCTCGATGTCGTCCACCAGGACGTGCGCCGACAAGGCTGCCCGCCCCGGCACCATCGCCCAGACATGCAGATCGTGCACCGAGACGATGCCTGGCAGCTTCGCCAATGTCGTTCCCACCTGGCTGTAATCGACGCCCGTCGGCACGCTGTCGAGCAGCACGAAAGTCGTCTCCTTCAGCACGCCATAAGTCGAGCGCACGATCAGCGCGGCGACCAGCAGCGACAACACAGGATCGGCAATCAGTGGGCCGCCAAAGTAAATAATCGTCCCCGCCAATACCGCCGCCACCGATCCCAGCAGGTCACCGAGGACATGCAGGAATGCGGCCCGAATGTTGACGTTCTCTCGATCCTGCGACAGCGTCCAAGCCACCAGCATGTTGACCAGTAGTCCAATACCGCCGACTCCGATCACGGCGAGCCCTTGAACCGGTACGGGCGCATTGATTCGCTTAAACGCCTCGATGGCAATCCACAGCACCACGATGACCATGAAAAGCGCATTGACAAACGCAGCAATCACCTCCACTCGAGCGAGCCCAAACGAATGCCGCGCGGAGATCGGACGCCGCGCAATGACGTTGGCAATCAACGCGAACAGAAGCGATGCCGAGTCTGTCGCCATATGCCCCGCGTCTGCGAGCAGCGCGAGCGAGCCCGACCACAGACCCGCCACCAGCTCTACGAAAGCGAAGCCGAGCGTCAGCGAGACAGCAATCGCAAGCGTGCGTCCGCCCGCAGCGCGCGCGCGATGCGTGTAACTGCTGTCGCCGCGATGGTGAGCGCTGAGTTCCCCGTGATCGTGATGATGATGCACAGAGTTAATGATGCACCCTGGCGCGCTGCGGGCCTTCCTGGAGCAACGCTGCCGGGCCGACAACGGCAAGCGTCGATGTGTGCTGTGCGATAAGCGCTAAGCGGTTACGGTCGTCGGCCCGAACTTGACCGGGCAACCGGTCTTAAGGCGAACTTCCTCCTGAGAGACACCGGGTGCAAGCTCGACAGCCTTCAAACCCGCGTCAGTCACGTCGAACACGCCTAGCTCGGTGATGATGCGATTGACGACCGCCTTGCCGGTAAGCGGCAGCGTGCATTCTTGCAATATCTTGTGCTCGCCGTTCTTTGCGCTGTGCTCCATTAGCACGACCACGCGCTCTACCCCACCGACCAGATCCATCGCGCCGCCCATACCCTTGACCAGCTTTCCCGGGATCATCCAGTTGGCGAGATC
>DATEOP010000229.1:0-8599 GCA_035274065.1 Burkholderiaceae bacterium | reverse complement strand
CGATATGGCACGTCGACTGCAAGGCGACAAACCAACTTCTGTTCGGTGCTCGGCGCGAGGCTGCACTGGCGCTTCGTCAGCTGCAGGATGCGGTGGACTCGGACCACCCGGCGCTCGAGCAAGCGCGAGCGCTGCTGCACTAGAGGCCCTAGCAGCGCGTCGATCGCCTGGCTTGAAATCGAGCTTGTCACCCTGAAACGTTGCGTGTCAGTTTGGATTTCACGCTGTTGGGCTACGTTGACCGCGCACGGCCACTGACAACGTAAATCACGCCTTCGACCGGGCCGTGATGATGAGCTCTGGCCTTGGCTTTGGGATGGATGACGCCCGTCCCGGCCCACAGCTTTTCAGCGTCGGCGCGCGCGTAATTGATTGCCGCGGCCCGGTTAATCCCGGCGTCTGCGGCGATTTGATGTTGAGCTCGTTGCCGTGCACGACCCGAACGCCGTGCAGGCGCCACTTGCTCTCGGCTGATTTTCCAGCGCTCGGATGTCAGCTCTGCATCAGCTTGGGGCGTGAACTCAGTCCGGTGGCAGGTCGAACAGCAAAACTTCGGCGCCTTTGCCACGCTCAATTTCAATCGCGCCGCCGTCCATCATCAACGCGTCACCTGCGTTCAGCAACTGACCATTCGCCGTCACTGTACCGAGTGCTAGGTGAAGATAACCCTTTCTGCCGGCTTCAAATTTCCAGTGCGCGTTTTCGTCTCCATCAATCAGCCCGGCGAACACCAGCGCGTTCTGGTTCATCGACAGCGATCCGTCGCGGCCGTCAGGTGACACGACGAGTCGCAGCCGACCCCGTCTTTGCTCTGCTGGAAAGTGCTTCTGCTCGTACCCTGGTGGCGCGCCCATGATGTTCGGCTCGATCCAGATCTGCAGGAAGTGGGTGATGCCCGCCGGATTTGCGTTGTACTCGCTATGACGCACGCCGGTACCGGCGCTCATGCGCTGAACATCGCCGGGCACAATCGTCGAGGCGTTGCCGATCGAATCCTTATGCGCCAGCGCGCCCTTCAGCACGTAACTGATAATTTCCATGTCGCGATGCGAGTGCGTGCCAAAGCCGGACCCTGCCTGAACACGGTCTTCATTGATGACGCGCAACGGACCAAAGCCCATATGCTGGGCGTCGTAGTAATCGGCGAATGAAAATGTGTGATAGGACTCGAGCCAGCCATGGTTGGCGTGCCCACGCTCCTGCGCCAGCCGCAACGAGGTCATTGGACAGCACTCCAGTTTGTGGTTTTCGCTTCACGCGCTTCCGGAATCAGTGCGCGCATCTTTCGGCAAAAGCTTCGCAGACATACCTCGCTCTCGCCCAACGGACCTTGAATAAAGCTCGACGACATCATTCCCTGCTGCATGCGGGTGATCAACGCAGTGTCTTCTACGTTGACCTGACGATTGATACGCCAATTCAAATAACGAGCTGCCTTCATTTCGCGTCGCTCGTCCGGTACCGCATAGTTGATCTCCCGGATCAGCGTGCGTGTGGGTGAAACCGGAAGAAACTGCATGAAGTCGATCTGGTCAGGATAGATGTCGAAAGCGATATTGGGCCAAAGCTTGAAGTACAGCCACTGCCGCTGTGACGGTTCGGGCAAGTATTCGACCCGCGGCAGGATTCGCTGATAGAGCCGCTCCGAAAGCCTGGGCGATGGCTGCTCAGCGATGAATCCCCACATGCGGTCGACGTGCTCGTGCGCTTCGACGCCGTAGCTACGTCCGAATAATCGAGTCAAGCCCGGATGCGCGACCGGAATGTGTAGCCCATCCGAATAATTGTCTGCAATATTTTTCCAGTTGACGTCGCGCGGTCGTAGCGTGACGCGACCTAACGCGCGCAGCTGCTCGAAGCGATATGGCGCGATCAGCCCTTCGTACGGACCCATCATCGTCGCCACCGAGGGTCCGCCTGGAGTGAGACGGACGAAGATAAATCCTCTCCACACTTCGAGCTCGACTGGAACAAGTCCATGCGCTTCGATGTCGAGGCCGGGATAGTCGCCTTTGCCAGGCACACCGATCAGTTGCCCATCGAGCCCATAGGTCCAGCCGTGATACGGACAGGTAAGCCGCTTCGCGCAGCCCGAGCTCTCACTGAGCAGCCGCGAGCCGCGATGGCGGCAGACGTTCGTGAAGGCTCGCATCTGCCGGTCGTCGCCGCGAATGACGACGATGCTTTCGTTCAGAAACTCCAGCGTTTGCCAGTCACCTGGATTCTCGATATCGCTGGCGTGGCAGACGACCTGCCAGCTTGGCCGCATGACGCGCGTCATCTCGATCTCGAAAAATCCGGCGTCGCGATAGGTCCACGCTGGAAGGCTCCAGCCGTCGTCGGAATCTGTGTTCATTTAGCGCGAGTGGCTAACCCGTCGCAGCGCCTGTCGGCGAACTCACACGCTCCGTACACCCAAAGGCCTGAGCTTGCTCATGCGTAGCGCTTCTCCAGCTCGCTGAACTTTTCAGCGTCGAGTACCTTCTGCCGATCGGCAAACATCATCAGCTTTGACTCAATGCCGGCGACGGATCCGGTGTCGTGCAGATGCCGCAGCACCTGCTGCATGGCCAGCAGTGACGCCTGCAGTGCGGCGTTGGCGTACAGCACGACTGCATAACCGGCCTTTGCCAGCGCCTCGCGCGGCAGCAACGGAGTCTTGCCGCCGATCACCATGTTGCAAAGGTGAATGCCCGGCACTTCGCGGGGAATCGCCAGCAGCTCTTCCTTCGTCAACGGCGCTTCGACAAACAGAAAATCAGCGCCCGCTTCCTGGTACGCACGCGCGCGATCGAGCGCCGCTTCGAATCCTTCCACCGCGCGCGCGTCGGTGCGAGCGAGAATCATCATGTCAGGATCGATACGTGCATCGACAGCGGCTTTCAGCTTGGACACCATCTCTTGCTTCGGAATGACGTCCTTGCCTTCAAAGTGGCCGCAGCGCTTTGGATATGTTTGATCCTCGAGCATGATCGCGTTTGCTCCGGCGCGCTCGAGCAGCTTCACTGTACGGCGCGCGTTGATCGCGTTCCCAAAACCTGTGTCGGCATCGGCAAGGATCGGAATGCCCACTGCATCGCGCACGGCAGCGACATGCGCTGCCAGCTCAGTGACCGAGACGAGTCCGATGTCCGGCATGCCTAAATAGCTGTTGGCCACCGCAGCGCCGCTCAGCATCATCATCTTGTAACCGGCCGCTTCGATCAGCCGTGCAGCCAGCGCATTGGCGGCGCCCGGCATCAGGTGCGCGGCACCCGCCACCAATTCGCGGCGCATTACTTTGTTAAGAGGATCAGTCATTCCTGTATTCGCAGACGATTGCTATTCGATCACGATGCCCGCGCGCTTGACGACATCCTGCCAGCGCGCTTGCTCCTTCTTGATGAATGCAGCGAAGGCATCAGGACCGCCCTGCCCCGCAACGGCATCGTCCTGCGCAAAGCGCTGCGTGATCATGCTCGATTTCAGCGCCTTACCAATTTCCGCCGCCATTCTGTCAATGATCGGCTTCGGAGTTCCCGCGGGCGCCATCACGCCGTACCACTGAGAAGTCTCGAAGCCGGGAAATCCCATCTCCGCCACGGTCGGCACATCGGGCAGTGAAGAGATGCGCTCCGGCGTGCCCACTGCGATCGCGCGCAGCTTCCCGCTCTTGATGTGCCCCATTAGCGCAGGCGAGCCAGCCGACGACGCTTCGGTGCGTCCAGCCAGCAGATCCTGCAATTGAGGGCCAGTACCTCGGTACGGAACGTGGACGACATAAATGCCGGTCACCGATTTCAGGTACTCGAACGCCAGATGGCCAGCGCTGCCGTTACCCGCCGACCCATAGTTGAGCTTTCCCGGGTTCTTCTTCGCGTAGTCGACGAACTCCTTGAAGTTTTTCGGCGGAATGTCGCTGTTAACAACGAACACGTTGGGAACACGCGCCAAAAGTGCCACCGGCACGAACGCCTTGTTGACGTCGTACGGATGTTTCTTCATTGCATACGGATTGACCGCGAGTGTGCCGACGTGCCCCAGAATGATCGTATAGCCATCGGGAGCGGCAGCCGCAACTTCCTGCATAGCAATTGTGCCGGCGCCGCCGGGTTTGTTCTCGACGTACACGGTCTGACCGAGCTGCTTGGTCAGCTCCTGCGCGACGCTTCGCGCAACGATCTCGGAAGTACCGCCCGGGGCAAAAGGAACCACGAACCGGATTGACTTGGTCGGCCACTCCTGTGCAGTCGCAATGCTGACAAACATTGACAACAACACCGGCAGGCACCAGAGCAACCGCTTGAACATAAACTCCCCTCTCATTGCGCAGACTCGGTACGTGCGCGACGCCCATAACTTACAACATGACACTGCTGAGCGACCTGGTCGATGCTTCGGAGCGGGTGGCGAGTACAGCGAGCCGGCGCCAAAAGATCGCCGAGCTCGCCTCGCTGCTGCGGCGGCTGCAGCCTGAGGAAATCGACATTGGCGTCGCGCTTCTTGCGGGCGAAACTCTGCAGCGCAAAACCGGCATTGGCTATTCGCTGATCGACAGCGCACGTGCTGCGCCCGCAGCGGTTTCCAGATTGGACTTGCCGTCTGTGAATCGCACGGTCGGTCAAATTGCGAGTACGGGCGGGCGCGGCTCGATCGCCGAACGCGTGCGGCTGCTCCGGGATTTGTTTTCCGCAGCCACTGAGCGCGAGCAGGCATTTCTCGTGAGGCTTTTACTTGGCGAGCTGCGACAGGGCGCCCTAGAAGGTTTGATGATCGAAGCCGTGGCAAGCGCAGCCGAGCTTCCCGCTGCTGACGTTCGGCGCGCAGCAATGATTGCGGGCGGCATAGCCGCGGTCGCCGTCGCCGCATTGACGCAGGGGCGTGAAGGCTTGCAGAGATTTTCGATCGCGCTGTTTCAACCGCTGGCACCGATGCTCGCGCAGCCGGCCGACGACATCACTGACGCTCTTGCCCGTATTCCGACCGCATCGATCGAGTGGAAGCTGGACGGAGCCCGCGTACAAGTTCACAAGGCGGGCGAGGTGGTGCGCGTGTTCTCCAGAACTGGCAATGAGCTCACGTCGGCAGCGAGCGAAGTCGTCGAAGCCGTGCGAGCCCTGAGCGCCGAAACCTTGATTCTGGACGGCGAGGCGATTGCCCTGAGAAGCAACGGCACGCCCTACCCTTTTCAGGACACGATGCGCCGGTTCGGCCGCGTGCTTGACATCGATCGTAAGCGCGAATCGATGCCGCTATCAGTGTTCTTCTTCGATTGCCTGCGTGTCAATGACGAAGATTTGATCGGCCTTCCTGCAAGTGAACGTCTCGCGGCGATGGCGCCGGTTGTCCCGCCATCAATGATGACGCCGAGAATCGTGACATCGGACCTGGCGACCGCGCAGGCGTTTTACGACGATGCCATAGGACGTCAGCACGAAGGCGTCATGGTCAAGGCGATTGATGCACCTTACGAACCCGGCCATCGCAGCGCCTCGTGGCTGAAGGTCAAGCGCGTGCACACGCTCGACCTGGTCGTAATCGCCGCAGAGTGGGGTCACGGCCGACGTAAAGGCTGGTTGTCGAACCTGCATCTGGCAGCGCGCGATCCGTCATCGAGCGACTTTGTGATGCTCGGCAAGACATTTAAAGGGATGACCGACGCGATGTTGAAGTGGCAAACCGAAGAGCTGCTCGCGCGCGCGATCAGTCGTGACGACTGGGCAGTCCGAGTTAGGCCGGAGCTCGTCGTCGAGATAACCTTCAACGATCTGCAAAGCAGCCCACGCTACCCTGCGGGCCTTGCGCTACGGTTTGCGCGCGTCAAGGGTTACCGCACCGACAAGACCGCGGAACAAGCGGATACGATAGACACCGTGCGCGCCATTTACGCAAGCCAGGCCGCGCCGCATTCAGACGAAGCGCTTTGACGCTTGCACTTACGATCAGTCAGTCCAAGGAGGGACTCGATGAAACTTGCGAAATCCTTTTCAGCTAGCGCGACGATACTCGCCGCGACGTTTTCCTTTGCCGCGTTCGCGCAGGGAACGAAGACAGCGGACGGCGTGCTCACCAACGCGGGCGGCATGACGCTTTACACGTTTGACAAGGACACCGCCGGCAACGGCAAGAGCGCCTGCAATGGATCGTGCGCGACAAGCTGGCCACCACTGGCCGCCACCGCTAGCGACAAGCCCACCGGCGATTACACGATCGTCACGCGCGACGACGGCGCCAAACAATGGGCCTACAAAGGCAAGCCGCTGTATCTGTGGGCCAACGATAAGAAGCCAGGCGACAAGACTGGCGACGGCGTCGGCGGCGTTTGGAAAACCGCCAAGCCGTGATTGTGATTGCCGGTGGGTGCGCTGCGGGTGGCGCGCTCACCGCATCTGTTGTGCATCGAGAAACGATTGACTGACGCCAAGCAAACCAAGTCGGCCCGTCCTCGCAAGAAGACAGCCGAACAACTGCGCTCGCATCGATGGTACGGCGCCGAGGATATGCGTGCCTTTGGTCATCGCTCGCGCACCGCTCAAATGGGATACGACCGCAAGGATTACGCGGGCAAGCCGGTGATTGCGATCATTAACACATGGAGCGACATCAATCAATGTCACTCGCATTTCAGGCAGCGGGTTGAAGAGATCAAGCGCGGTGTGTGGCAAGCGGGAGGGTTTCCGGTCGAGATGCCGGCAATGTCGCTCTCCGAGCCATTTCAGAAGCCTTCGACCATGCTGTACCGGAATTTCCTTGCAATGGAGACCGAGGAGTTGCTGCGCTCCTATCCAGCCGATGGTGCGGTGTTGATGGGTGGCTGTGACAAGACCACACCCGGTTTGATCATGGGCGCGACGAGCATGAATCTGCCGACGATCTTCATGCCAGCAGGACCGATGCTGCGCGGGAACATGCGTGGCCAGCCGTTGGGTTCCGGCAGCGACACATGGAAATATTGGGCCGAGCTGCGGGCGGGCAATATCACTGAAGCTGTAATGAAAGAAGTAGAAGACGGCATCGCGCGCTCGCCGGGTCACTGTATGACCATGGGCACTGCGTCGACGATGACAAGCGCCGCCGAAGCGCTTGGATGGACGCTGCCTGGAGCGGCATCGATTCCAGCCGTCGATGCGAATCATCAGCGCATGGCGACTGAGTCCGGCCGTCGCATCGTGGACATGGTGTGGGAGGATTTGAAGCCGTCCGACTTTCTAACCGCCGCGTCGTTCGATAACGCCATCAAGACAGTGCTCGCACTCGGCGGCTCGACCAATTCACTGGTGCACCTGATTGCGATGGCACGCCGTGCGGGCATTGATCTCGTGCTGCAGCGTTTCGACGAACTCTCGCGAACCACGCCGGTGCTGGCGAATCTCCGTCCTGCCGGTAAATATCTGATGGAAGATTTCTACTACGCCGGAGGGTTGCGTGCGGTGCTCGCCGAACTCGGCGATCTGATCGATGCTTCAACGCTGACGGTTAATGCCAGCACACTTGGCGAGAACGTCGCAGGCGCCGATATTTACAACGACGATGTCATTCGCCGGCGCGATAACCCGGTGCTCGCCAACGGTGGCCTGGCCGTGCTCACGGGCAATCTCGCTCCCGATGGCGCAGTCATCAAACCGGGCGCCATGGAGCAGCACCTGCTCGTTCATCGTGGACGCGCTGTCGTGTTCGACAATTACGATGACCTCGCGGCGCGCATTGACGATCCGGCGCTCGACGTGCAGCCTGATTCGGTGCTCGTGCTGCGCAACGCCGGGCCGATCGGCGGCCCTGGATTTCCCGAGTGGGGCCAGTTGCCGCTACCGAAGAAATTGCTGGCGCAAGGCCTACGTGACATGGTTCGAATTTCAGACGCGCGCATGAGCGGCACGAGCTACGGTGCGTGCGTGCTTCACGTATCGCCTGAAAGTGCAGTCGGCGGACCGCTGGCGCTGGTTCAAACCGGTGACGAGATCGAGCTCGACGTACCGCGGCGCAGGTTGAACGTGCTCGTCGATTCCAATGAGCTTGAACGCCGAAGGCAGCAGTGGCACGCACCACCCAAACATTACGAGCGCGGCTACGGCGCGCTATTCTCGCGCCACATCACACAAGCCAATGACGGCTGCGATTTCGATTTTCTCGAAGGGACGAGTCCGATCCCGGAGCCGCAGATCCATTAGCAGCCGATCTGATAAACAGAGAAACAAGAGGACACGATGGCAATGAATCGCGTCGTGCGGGTGTGTTTTGGCGCCCTGCTCGCGGGCAGCACGTTGCTAAGTGCCCCTTTTGTTCAGGCGCAGCCCTATCCGAACAAGTCGATCAAGATCATCGGTGTTGAATACGCCTGAAATGAAAGAGCGACTGGCGGTGCAAGGCGCCGAAGTGGTAACGAATACACCGGAACAGTTATCACGTTCATTCGCGATGAGAAGGCGCGTCGGGCGAAAGTCGTAAAGACGGCGAATCTAAAACTCGTATAGGAGAGAGTGTGACCACCCTCGATACCCGGTTGCCGGGGCTGCTAAAGGGCAGCAAACCATTGTTCGGCATGTTCGTCGGTCTCGCGAGTCCTGCGATCGTCGAGATGTGCGGGCACGCGGGGTTCGACTTCGTAATCCTCGACAACGAG
>DATEOP010000228.1:0-3468 GCA_035274065.1 Burkholderiaceae bacterium | reverse complement strand
CGGTCGGGTGCGGAGATTCTGGTCGCGACTCCAGGCCGCTTGCTCGATCATCTGCAGCAAAAGAACACCAGCCTTTCGCAGGTACAGATCGTCGTGCTCGACGAAGCTGATCGCATGCTCGACATGGGGTTCTTGCCCGATATCTCGCGCATCCTGAATCTGCTTCCGAAGCACCGCCAAAGCCTGATGTTTTCGGCGACGTTCTCGGAAGAGATCAAGAAGCTCGCGGCCAATTTTTTGAAGGATCCGCAGCTGATCGAAGTCGCACGTCGCAACGCGACGGCCGATAACGTCACTCAGGAGGTGTTCAAGCTGCACGAATCGGAAAAGGTCGCAGCATTACTTGAGCTGCTGGGTACACGGGGTCCTGACGGTGGACGCCTGACGCAGGTGCTTGTCTTTGTCAACGCCAAGATCGAATGCCGTCGCCTCGCGCGGCAGCTGCAGAAAGCCGGCATTAACGCTGACGCAATTCATGGCGACAAGACACAGGAAGAGCGCATGAAAGCGCTCGAAGGGTTCAAGACGGATGCAATCGAAGTGCTTGTGGCAACCGATGTGGCAGCACGCGGGCTTGATATCGCGGAACTACCGGTTGTAATCAATTATGACGTTCCGTTCGCGGCCGAGGACTACATTCATCGCATTGGTCGCACCGGGCGCGCAGGTATGAGCGGCATCACGATCATGCTGATGACAGGCTCCGAGGAACGTGCTGTTACCGCGATCGAGAAATTGACGAAGCAGAAGTTCGATATAAAAACGCTGGACGTCGCGCACCGAGGTCGTGCTGAAGCGCGCGACCGGCGCGAGCGCCAGCCCCGCCGCGAGGAGAGCGAGCGACGACCTCATCGCGAGTACGCAACAACCTCGAAACCCGTGGACGATTTTTTCAGTAAGCCGTACGAGCCTGGTACACCGTCCGCAGAAGTGTCTCCGTCCCCTGCGCAGCCCGTGCGCCCTACGGGCAAAGACAAGCCGGGTCGCGTTGCTGCGCTGCTCGGTGGCGCGAAGCGCTAATTCACACTAACGACTGAACGTCGGCATCGACGCCGATAGCCTGGCCCGAAATGTTCGCGCCGGCGGGTGATGCCAGGAACACGATTACCCGCGCGATGTCTTCGGGTGCAACCAGCCTCCCTAACGATGTTTTAGCCAGCGCTTCGTCGCGCACCGTTTCCATCGGCACGCCTCGCGCCTGCGCCTTGTTCGCAAACACTGAATCGATGCGGGGTCCGGCGACCGATCCGGGACAGATCGCGTTCACACGAATGCCGTCGACGCCGAGCTCAATCGACAGCGACTTGGTAAATCCGATCACCGCCCATTTGGATGCTGCGTAAGGCGTTCGCAGCGGAAAGCCGAAGCGCCCCGCGGCCGACGAAAGATTGGCAATACTCGCGTTGCGGCTTTTTCGTAAAAGCGGAATCGCCAAGCGCGTGCAAAGAAACTGACCCGTCAGATTGACGTCAAGCGTGCGTTCCCAATCGGCAACCGAGATTTCTTCACAGCGTGCCGTGGGCCCGGCGATGCCCGCATTGTTTACGAGAACGTCTAAGCCACCGTATCGTGCGATCAGATCGTCGAACAGCCGGCGTACGGCGCTTTCGTTCGTCACATCACACGTAGTCGATGTGATGGCGGGGCTGTTGGTGGATACGTCAGCAAGCGCACGAGTGTCGACATCGCAAACATGGACATGTGCGCCTTCCCCGATGAACTCGCGGGCGATGGCAAGGCCGATCCCTGACGCGCCGGCGGTTACCAACACGCGCGCGGATGCAAGTCCCAGGTTCATGCGCTCTCCCTATCTGATGGACAGCCTTCGGTCTGCCGACTATAACGGCTACCGTAGTTAAGATCGTGCACTCCAATACCGTAGGCTTCCGAGGTATTCGAACAGCGCCCACACAAGGAGACATTCAATGGATCAACCGAAGTCGAATTCCCGTCGCAGCGTAATAGGTGCCGCCGGCGCTGCCGGCGCGTTAAGCGCCATCGGGTTCCCTGCGATCGTTCGCAGTCAATCCGACACAGTGCGGCTTGGACACTTGACGCCGCTTACGGGCTTTCTGGGTCCTTTGGGTGAGTATGCGGTAATGGGCGTTCGGTTGGCCGTAGAGGAAATCAACGCCGCGGGTGGCATCAATGGGCGGAAGGTCGACTTGATCGCTGAGGACAGCGTCAATCCGCAGACTGCGTCAACCAAAGCGGAGCGTCTGATCGAGCGCGACAAAGTGGTTGCGATCGTTGGAGAGATCAGCTCCGCATCAGGGCTGGCAATCGCTCAGGTCGCTCAACGAAACAAGATTCTGTTCTTTAATACCGGCTGCAATTCGGACGAGCTGCGTGGCAAGTCCTGCAATCGATACATGTTTCACACTGAGGCTGCCAACAGTATGTATGTCGGCGCCGCCGGCCAGGCACTGTTGCGCGACGGTCTCGTCAAGGGCAAAAAGTGGTACAGCGTCACTGCGGACTACGCATTCGGTCACGATCTGCTAAGAGTCGCGAAGCGTTTCATGCAGGCAAACGGCGGCACGTTTGCGGCCGACGAGCTGGTGGCGACCAACGTGACCGATTTTTCTCCTTACCTGCTCAAGATCCGCAACGCCAAGCCCGACCTCGTGGTTTCCAATCTGGCGGGCGCGCAGATCACGAACTTCATGAAGCAATACACCGAGTACGGGCTTCCGTACCCGCTCGCCGGCTTCGGTTTCGACACAGCGGTTGCCTGGGGTGCCGGCAAAGGTAATGTTGCTGGCATCTGGCCGCTCGTCTGGGATTCGCAAGTCAAGTCGCCAACAGCGCAACGCTTTACTGCTGCGTTTGTAAAGAAGTACGGTAAACCGCCCGAAAATCAGGCATGGGGTGACTATCTGTCAACCAAGCACCTGGCGCAGGCAATGAACGACATCAAGAGCACCGACTCGACCAAGGTCGTCGAGCACATGGAAAAAGGCGCGCGCTTTGATGTTCTGAAGACGCGCGAAGGGTATTACCGCGCCTGGGACCATCAGCTCATGCAGGAGATGTACACGGTCACCTTCAAGCCCGAGGCACAGGTCAAGGACAAGTGGGAGCTATTCGATCTGTCGGCTCCGGTACCGGCCGCCAACCAGAGCCTGGAGATCCTGGCGCCGACGCGCGAGGAAAATCCCTGCACGATGCCAGCCTAATCGCTGCATGACCGAAGTGCCACGGCGCGCTGCGTTATGAGCTGCGCGCCGCGCCTCGCATCGTGTTGACGCAAATTCTCGAGCAGGTTCTAAACGGCCTGCTTGCAGGCGCGTATTACCTGCTGATCGCGCTCGGCCTTTCGCTGATTTTCTCACTAGGCGGGCTGGTCAACCTTGCGCACGGCGCTTTCTATGCGCTCGGTGCGTACTTCGCGGTGATCGTGGCCGAGCGACTCGGACTGGGCTTTGCCGGTTCTGCACTTGTCTCTCCGATCGTCGTCGCGCTGAT
>DATEOP010000227.1:0-3785 GCA_035274065.1 Burkholderiaceae bacterium | reverse complement strand
CGGAGGGAGGTCTGCCAGCACTTTCCCCTCCTTCAGCGCGACGATGCGGGTCGAGTATTCGGCTACCAGATTCATATCGTGCTCGACCAAGATGATCGCGTGCACACCTGCACGCTTCGCGGCATCCAGCAGCGTGCGCATGATGCCGTGCTTGTCACCACTCGATACACCACTGGTCGGCTCATCAAGAAGTATTACCTCAGGAGTCAACGCAAAAGCACTCGCAATATCGAGCAGCTTCTTTTCGCCTTGCGACAGCAGCCGTGACTCGGTATCCAGTTTGGAGTCGAGCCCAAAGATCGCTGCGACCTCCCGCACCCGCAATCGCAACCCCGTGTCCGTTGCGACCGACGCGAACATCCGGAGACTTTTTAAGGATTGCGACACGACCGCGACGCCGATCGTTTCAGCCACCGTCATCGCCGGGAAGATATGAACCAGTTGAAAGGCCCTCGCCATGCCACGCTTGGCGAGTGCGACCGGGCCGATACCGGCAATGTCTTCGCCTTTAAACCGAACCGTGCCGGACGTTGGCTTTAACAGGCCGGTCAACACATTGACCAGTGTCGTCTTGCCTGCCCCGTTCGGACCGACGATCGACAGCAATTCGCCGCTCGCAACCGTCAGCGACACGCTATCGAGCGCTACGAAGCTGCCATAGGCCTTGCTGACGCCGACAGTTTCGATCAGCGTCATGGCTTCTGCTTGAGCCTTAACCAGAGATCCTGCGCCACGCCCATCACTCCGCGCGGAAACAGAATCACGATGAGCGCGAGCGTCACACCGAGAAAGAAACGCCAGTATTGCGTCAACGACATCAATTCGGACTTCAGAAAAATGAAGACGAACGCACCTATCAGCGGTCCAAAAAAGTTTGCAAAGCCGCCGAGCACCGTCATGAACACGAGCTCACCAGAGTGCGTCCAGTAGGCAGTTTCAGGATCAGCCTGGCCAACGTTGATTGCCAGAATCACTCCGCCGATCGCGCAGTAGAAAGCGGAAATCAAAAACGCAGCCAGCCTGAACGTACGGACACGCACGCCGAGATACTCCGCTTTGCGTGGATTCTCACGTATCGCGGTCAGATGCAGCCCGAACGGCGAATGCACAATGCGCCACATCACGAAGCCAAGCACCACCAACAGCGCAAGGCAGTAATAGTAGAAAGGTCCGATCAGAAAAGTCGTCTTGTCGAGGTCGCTGAATTCGTTGCCGAACAGTGCAGGCCGCAGAACGCGAATGCCGGTGTCGCCTCCGGTGAGGTTATAGAACTTGAATAGGAACGAATGAAACAGCATGCCGAACGCGAGAGTCAGGATGCCGAAGAAAATTCGCACGTAGCGCACTGCAAGGAGGCCCACTGGAACGGCAACCGCGACGGCGGTCAGTCCCGACAACAGAAGAATCACTTCGAAGCTTTTGATACCGAGCTTGCTTGACAGTACTGCCGCGCCGTACGCGCCTAATGCAACGAACAGCGCGTGACCGAACGACAGCAAGCCGGTGTATCCAAACAGCAGATTGAATCCGAGCAGAGCGATCGCATAAGCAAACGCGGGCAGCACCAGCGTGACGTAGTAAGGCTGAGCGACATGTGGGAAAAGTGCCAGTACGACCAGTGCCGCCAAGACGATGCTCAGAAGCGCGGCGTGCCGCCGCAACCGCTTCGCACCGACCTTGCCACCGCCGCTTGCCTCAGCGCTCAAACCACTTGCACTCATTCAATCGGCTTTCCGAAGAGCCCGGCCGGCCGCGCGATCAATACGACAATCACCACCAGGTAGATCGCCAGGATTTCGAGCTCCGCGTAGAAGGTAATCGCAGCGGCGCGCATCAACCCAACGATCAGTGCGCCGACCAGCGCGCCACGCATGCTGCCAAGCCCGCCGATCACTACCACCGCGAATGCCTCGACCACGAGCTCAACCGGCATATCGAGCGATGCGGCCGCTGTTGGAACCACGAGTGCGCCGCCTACGGTACCCAGCACCGTGCCAAGCGTGAAAACGCTCGTGTACATCCAGCGCACGTTCACACCTAGCGCCTGGCTCATCTCACGATTCTCGGCGGTAGCACGCAGGATGCGGCCGAAACGCGTGCGCTGCAGAAACGCACCGATGCCGACGGCTATCAAAATACTTGCTGCAATTACCAGCAGGTTGTAGCTCGAAACAGAAAAGGCGCCGATCGACACCCGGCCGTACGCAGTCGCCAGATTTCCGAGCTGTTGTGGATTGGGCCCCCAGAAAAATCGCAGCACATCTTGAAACATCAGCACCAACGCAAACGTCAGCAGCAGCTGAAACGCTTCGTCGCGTGCATAGATCGTCCGCAGCATCGATTCGATCGCCGGGCCGATCGCACCCAGCACGATGCCTGAGACGATCAGCACGGGTAGAAACATCCAGGGAGGCAATCCCGCTGCCAGCGCCCAGTTGACGCTGGTGATGCCGAAGTACGCGCCCAGCGCGTAGAACGACCCACACGCGAGGTTGACGATCTTCTGCACGCCAAAGACCAGCTGCAGCCCGGCGGCCACCAAAAAAAGAACGGCGGCGTGGAAAACGCCGCCGAGCAGGATGTCGAAGAACGAAGTCAAAGATCGCTCAGAGTTTTATCTGCGCCGTTTCAATCCACTTCCAGAAATCTGCGCCAGGCGGCTTCTGCAACTGGTCGGAGTACATGCGGTCCACCTGGCCCAGTGTTGCAAAGTCGTAGCGGTTCTTGTGCGTCGTCAGCCCTTGGTAAAAAGTCTGCTCTGCAATGTGGTCTTTGCGCATATGACCCGGGCCACCCAGCGATTCGATCTTCACACCTTCCATCGCGCTGATGACATCTTCCTTGCTGGGCCACGCGTTCTTTGCCTTTTGCGCGGCCTCTACGCCGGCTTTGTAAATCTGCATTGCGAAATACGCGCGATCGGCCTCCCAGTGCGGATAGTCCTTGTATTTTTCCTCGTACTCCTTCACGAATAGTCTTTGTAGCGGACTCGCATCGGCACTCGCGAAGTACAGCGTGTTGTGACCGAAAATCATGCCCTCCGGTGTGAATTCTTTTTTCAGCAACGTGTGCTGGAAACCAGCACCTGGAAATACGAACTTCGTCTTTCCGTCCATCAAGCCGGCACCGTGCGCCGTGCGCATGAAAATCGGCAGGTCGGCAAACAGCAGCGACGAAAAGACGAGGTCGGGCTTTGCCGCCTTCAACGCAGCGACATGGGTAGTGAGATCGAGCGTTCCAACTTTCGGCCACTGTTCCGCGACAACCTTCGCATCGACTTTGAATTTTTTCAGAAGCGCCTGGAACGCCGCCATGTTATTGCGACCATAGGAGTAGTCGGGGTTGATTCCGGCGACGGTCGTGAACTGGCCTTTCCAGTATTTGATAGCCAGCAGGGAAGCCATCACCGCTTCACACTCGTTATCGGTGCTGCGGAAAACGTAACGCGCTTTGGGCATCGTTTCCTTCACGCCATCCTGCGTTGTCCCGTCCCAGAAGATGAGCAGCGCTTTCATCTCCTCGGCCACCGCACCCATTGCGAGGCTGACGCCGGATGACACGATTCCTTGCACGCAATCGACCTTGTCCTGCAAAACCAGCTTGCGCAGTCGCTCGATCGAGTCCTTTGGGTTAGTTTCTTCCTCGACGATCAACTCCACCTTGCGACCGGCGATGCCTCCGCCTGCATTGATGCGCTCGACGGCGAACTGCGTGCCGCGCAGTCCGCATTCACCGATCGTGCCGACGATGCCGGACTTCGGCGCAATGATGCCGACCCGCAACGG
>DATEOP010000226.1:0-2434 GCA_035274065.1 Burkholderiaceae bacterium | reverse complement strand
CGATACGCAAAACCAATCCCCGCACGCGTGACGACAGCACCAGCGATCCTGCTGGGAATCGGCTTGGGCGGCTTTATCGACGGCATTGTCCTGCACCAGGTTCTGCAGTGGCACAGCATGCTGTCAAATGTTGTTCCGCTTTCTACGATCGAGGCGATGCATCTGAATATGTTTTGGGACGGCGTGTTTCATGCGGCGACCTGGGTCGTTACTTTCGTCGGCGTGATGCTTTTATGGCGGTCAGGTCAGCGCGGCACCATTCCTCCGGTGAGCGTTTTTCTGGGCGGAATGTTGCTGGGTTGGGGCGCCTTCAATTTGGTTGAAGGCTTGATAAATCATCATCTACTTGAATTGCACAATGTTCGCGAAGTGATGGCGCCGACGGTTTGGAATGTCGGGTTTCTCGCCCTTAGCGTAGTTATTTCTCTGCTAGGGCTTGTGCTGGTGTCGCGGCGACCGAGCCGTCTTGATTTTCTTCGGCGAGTGGCTGGGCCCCACAACACTTCAGAGCGAGGGTGACGCGTCGTAGGCAGCGCGCTCATTCGCGACGCTAGCGCGCGTCCTGCTCGCGTCTTTCGTGTGCTGTTACCGATAGCCATGTCGGGTATGCCCCGTGCCAAAGCCGTGAACCACTTTGTTTTCTCACGGGAGTTTTTATGCAAACAGCAATCAAGACCAGTCTCAGCGCCACCGCTACTGCGCTGTCGCTAGTTTTCTTCGCCTCAACTTTTGCGCAAACGCCGGCGGGGGCGCCTACAACTCAGCCGGCAGGCTCTTCGACGCCGGCGAGCAAGCAGACGACCGGGACGTCGAGATCAAATACTTCGCTTGCCGCAGGCGATAGGGACTTCATGATGAAGGCTGCCCAAAGTGACGTCGCTGAAATCAAGGGCGGCCAGGTGGCGAAGGAAAAGGCATCATCGGACGCGGTCAAGAGGTTCGCCGATAAGATGGTTACCGACCACACGAAGACCAGCGGCCAAATGAAGGCGATGGCCGAGAGCCGCAGCGTCGCGCTTCCAACCACGCCGACGGCGAAAGATGAGCGCGACATGAAGAAAATGTCCGGCATGTCGGGTACGGACTTTGATCGCGCATACATGGACTCGCAGGTGCGCGCGCATCGCGACGCCGTCTCACTATTCAAGAAACAATCGAAATCAGGCAAGGATGCCGAGCTGAAGTCGTTCGCAGCCAACACGCTTCCGGCGCTGGAAGAACACCTGAAGATGGCCACAGATCTGTCGAAGACTGTGAACGCTGCTCCGCGTCAGCCCGCCGCGCCGAGCAAATAAAAGCTATCGGTTCAGTCGGGGTTCGGAGCAGTGGGGACTGCCGAACGATATTCGCGCTCGGCAAGCACGTTCGTCAACGCGTCGATGTCGACCGGCTTCACGAAGTGATGATCGAAGCCGGCCGCCTTTGATTTTCGGCGGTCCTCGTCCTGGCCCCACCCGCTAAGAGCAATCAGCAGCAACCGCTCGCTCCGTGGGAGTGCGCGGATTCGCCTTGCTGCTTCGTATCCGCTCATGTGGGGCAGGCCGATGTCCAGAAGTGCTATATCAGGCTGATAGGCCTCAGCCGAGCTGACCGCCGCGAGCCCGTCATGTGCAGTCAGAGTTCGATAGCCCAGCATCCTTAAACATTGCGACAGACTTTCTGCACTGTCGACGTTATCGTCGACGACGAGCACTCGGATGTTCTTTGACTGGCGACTCAATAATGAAGCCGGGCCTTGCGGAGGTACTTTTGCAGCGGCAACTGTCAACGGCAGGTGCACCACGAATTCGCTGCCCCGCCCTTGTCCCTCACTGTGTGCTTCGACTGATCCGCCGTGCAGCTCCACCAGGCTCTTCACCAAAGCGAGCCCTATGCCGAGCCCGCCCTGTGCACGTTCCAACGTGCGATCTATCTGAGCGAACATCTCGAACACCTGCGGCAGCATTGCTGCGGGAATACCCACTCCTGAATCCCGGACTGATACACGCGCACGACCGTTTGCGCTTTCAGCGGCGATCTCTATGCGTCCCTGTTGTGGTGTGTATTTGGCGGCGTTGTTCAACAGGTTGGCGATCACCTGAGTGATGCGCGTAACGTCGACGTCGACCATTAATGCGCCTGGAGGAGGCAACCGCAGCGTCAGTTCGTGTTTTCCGGCATCGATCAACGGCCGACTCGTCTCAACCGCCGTTTGCACCACTACGGCGAGATCGGCGTGCTCGCGGCGCAGCTCAACCTTGCCTTGGCTGATGCGACTAACGTCGAGCAAATCATCAACGAGATGAATCATCTGCTACAGCTGACGCTCGATGATGCTGCGCGCGTTTTCGTGAATCACCGCTTCGTTGGTGAGCCGCATGATCTGAAGAGCGTTGCGAATTGGCGCCAATGGATTGCGTAATTCATGCGCCAACGTTGCCAGGAACTCGTCCTT
>DATEOP010000225.1:0-9071 GCA_035274065.1 Burkholderiaceae bacterium | reverse complement strand
GCATGGACTGCAGGAGCCGGGCAGTTTCATCGCTGTTGCCGAGGACACCGGTTTAATCGTGCCGATTGGCGAAATCGTGCTACGCGAAGCGTGCCGCGCGGCAATGCAATGGACTGCACAAGGTCTAGGCGAACCCGTCGTCAGTGTCAACCTTTCCCCGCGAGAATTTCGAGGCCGTTCGTTGTTACCGATGGTCAGCCAGGCGCTGGTTGATTCGGGGCTAGACGCCGAACGCCTGCAGATCGAGATCACCGAGGCGAGCCTGATGCGCGATGGCGCCAATGCCGAGCAGGTCTTATCTGGCCTGCATGCGATGGGCGTCAAGATCGCGCTCGACAACTTTGGCACCGGCTATTCGAGCTTGTCGAACCTGCGTCGTTTTCCGGTTGACGTCATCAAGATCGATGGCCAATTCGTGCGCGCGGGTCCGACTGATCCAGCCGATTGCAAGATTGTCGCCGCTCTCACCAGCCTCGCTCGGGGGCTCGGTTTGCATGTCGTCGCCGAAGGCGTCGAGACGCACGAGCAGCTGTCTTTCGTCACGGATTGTGGTTGCAACGAGGCACAGGGCTTTTTGCTCGGCCGCCCTCTAACATCCGCTGGATTCATCGAGCTCGCGAAGACACTGCGTAAATAAAAACGGCCGCAGCTAGGTGCACTGCGGCCGGTTTAGATCGCTAAGACGTCAAGCCTTATTCGCTTTTTCGAACCGTTCCAATTGTTCGTTGCCGCGCTTGACCGCGGTGTCCAGCGCCTCCTTGGCGGTCTTCTTGCCTGACCACACGCCTTCCAGCTCCTCGTCGATAATCGTTCGGATCTGCACAAAATTGCCCAGACGAATCCCGCGCGACTTGTCGGTCGTCTTGCGGATCATCTGCGTGACGGCGACATCGGTCCCGGGATTCTGTTTGTAGAAGCCGCCCTTCTCGGTCATCGAGTACGCAGCGGTCGTAATTGGAAGGTAACCTGTCCGCATATGGCTCGCAGACTGCACGTCGGGTTTCGACAGATAGTCGAAGAACGCGGCGACGCCTTTGTACTCGGCGGGCTTCTTGCCTGACATGACCCACAGGCTGGCGCCGCCGATCACGGTGTTTTGTGGCGCGCCGACGACGTCGGGGTAATACGGCAGCGTCGAATGGCCGGCCGCAAACTTGGCATTCTTCTTGATGTTGCCGTAGAGCGCCGATGAGCCCGTAGTCATAGCGCATTCACCCGAAACAAAGACCGAGTCGGCGGTGTTGCCGCGCCCCTTGTAAACGAAGAGTCCCTGTTTCGCCATGTTCGCCAGGTTCTCAATGTGGCGCACATGCAATGGTGTGTTGAACGCTAGTCGTGTTCCGAGACCGCCGAAGCCATTGCGCAGCGTTGCGAACTCGGTGTTGTGCCAGGCGGAGAAACTTTCGAGCTGTGTCCAGCTCACCCAACTCGTCGTAAATGGGCATTTGTGGCCCGACGCTTTTAGCTTCGCGGCCGCGAGCACTACTTCGGGCCACGTTTGCGGAGGTTTCTCCGGATCAAGTCCGGCTGCTTTGAATGCATCCTTGTTGTAATGAAACACGGTGGTCGAGCTGTTAAACGGCAGGCTCAACATCTGACCGTTCGGCGCGGTGTAGTAACCGGCAACTGCCGGAACATAGACGGCAGGATCGAACTTGTAGCCTGCCTCCTTCATCAGATCATGCACCGGTTTGATCGCACCTTTGGACGCCATCATCGTTGCTGTACCGACTTCGAACACCTGCAGGATGTGCGGGGCATTGCCGGCGCGAAACGCAGCGATAGCAGCGGTCATCGACTCGTCATAGCTTCCCTTGAACACCGGAACGACCTTGTATTCCTTTTGGCTTTCATTAAAACCTTTGGCCAGATCGTTAACCCACTCGCCGAGGTTGCCGCCCATCGAATGCCACCATTGAATCTCGATCTGAGCTGCAGCGGGCGCTGCTAGCCCAAGCGCAAGCGTCGAAGCCAGCGCGGCGGAAATCAGTGATCTGCGAAGCATGAAGTCTCCCTGGATTCTTTTGGTGGCTGCTGCCTGATGGTCGCAGCCGAACATAACGCGACTGTTACGATAACGCGCCCGGTGCCTAGGGCAAAACAACTTTTGCTACGCACTTTCCCGAGCACGCATTCCAGCATGCCGTCGGCCGCAGCTCGTCTCCCACTTTATGCCAGCTTGACACGGCTCGACAAACCTGTGGGTACGTTGTTGTTGCTTTGGCCCACCTTGACGGCCCTTTGGATAGCCGCGGACGGCCCCCCGAGCTCGGCGCTGATCGTGATCTTTGTCACGGGAACTTTTCTGATGCGTTCTGCCGGTTGTGCAATTAACGATGCGGCCGATGCGCGTTTTGATTCGCACGTGAAGCGCACCGCCGAGCGCGTCGTGGCCCGTGGTTTGGTAAGTCGACGCGAAGCACTCGCAGTCGCCGCGGTGCTCGCAATCATTGCCGCAATGCTGCTGCCGCTTCTGAACGCGGCGACGGTGCAGCTCGCGTTTGTCGCTGTTGTAATTGCGGGCACTTATCCGTTGGCCAAGCGATTTGTTCCGATCCCGCAGCTTTATCTCGGCGTTGCATTCTCGTTCGGTATTCCGATGGCGTTTGCTGCAGTCCTGGGAACGGTGCCCACCGTAGGGTGGGTGCTGATGCTGGCCAACGCATTCTGGGTTATCGCGTACGACACCGAGTACGCAATGGTGGACCGTGACGACGACGTGCGGATCGGCATCAAATCGTCGGCGATATTTTTCGGACGGTTCGACGTGATCGCGATCATGGCGTCGTACTTTGCGTTTGTGTCATTGCTGATCGTCGTCGGCTGGATGATCAACTCGGCATGGCCGTTCTACGCGGGATGCGCGGTCGCCGCTGCGTTTGCGATTTATCACTTCGTGTTGATTCGCGCGCGGTCACGTGACGGATGCATGCGGGCGTTTCGGCACAACAACTGGATCGGTGCCGCGGTATTTGCTGGCACGGCCATCGACTACGCGCTTCGATAATTAGCGCTGGACTAGCTGCCAAGCTCGCGTGCCCTTGCGGCCGCTGCGCGAACCGCGCGTGCGATCGCTTCATCGACTTTGTCGTCGTCAAACTTCGCGAGCGCCGCTGCAGTGGTACCGCCCTTTGACGTCACCTTCTGGCGCAGTGCTGCCACCGATTCGTGCGATTGCATCGCAAGCGCTGCTGAACCCGCAAACGTGTGCAGCGTCAGTGCGCGCGCTTGCGCTTCATCGAAGCCCATCTCGCGTGCAACTTTTTGCATCGCTTCAATGAAATAAAAAACGTACGCCGGACCGCTGCCTGAAAGCGCGGTGACGTTGTCGAGCAGCGATTCGTCATCAAACCAGATAACAGTCCCGACTGAACTGAGGATCCTGTCGGCGTCAGCTCTTCCTGCTGCGCTGACACCGGATAGCGCAGTTGCTGCGGTAATGCCAGCACGAATCAGCGCGGGCATGTTGGGCATCGCTCGCACGACGTGGTCAGTCCCGAGTGACTCCGAAATTGTTTGTGAGCGCACCCCGGCCGCAATCGATAACACCAACGGCTGCCTCAGGTGGGGCTTGATCGATGTAATTGCTTCGCGGATTTGCTGCGGCTTCACCGCGAGCACGATGATCTCGCTCGCCTGCAACCAAGCGCCAGGTTGCGGGTGCATGCGTACCGAATGGCGCGCGGCCAGCTCGTCGCAGCGCGCAAGGTCGATTTCGAGCACATCGATCTCGGGCGGCTTGAATCCGGCGTGCAGCATGCCGCCGATCAGTGCGTCTGCCATATTGCCGCCACCGATGAATGCGACGGTCATCGGTTCTTCGCCCGGGCGCCGAAAATGGCGGTGCCGACACGGACCATCGTCGAGCCTTCGGCAATAGCAGCCTCAAGGTCATCAGACATTCCGATCGACAGTACATCGAGATCCAGTCCCTGTCCGCGAAGCTGGCGAAACAGCGCGTTGGCAATGGCGAAGGCGTGCCGCTGGCGTGTCGCGTCGGTTTCAGGCGCTGGAATCGCCATGACGCCGCGCAGGCGCAGCCGCGGCAAACGCGCCACCATCGCTGCCAGCTGCGCGAGCTCGTCGGGAGCGACCCCGCTTTTGGTCGCCTCACCACTGACATTGACCTGCAGCAGCACGTTGAGCGCTGGCAGGTTGACGGGTCGCTGGTCGGCCAGGCGTTCAGCAACTTTCAGCCGATCGACCGATTGGACCCAGTCGAAATGCTCGGCGATCGTGCGCGTCTTGTTGCTCTGAATGGGCCCGATAAAGTGCCATTCGAGTGGATAAACCGAACCTGCGAGCGCATCGATCTTGTCGACCGCCTCCTGCACGTAGTTTTCGCCAAAGGCGCGTTGTCCCGCCCGCGCCGCCTCGGCGATTACCGTCGCCGGAAAGGTCTTGCTGACGGCAAGCAGCCGCACGGATGAAGGATCGCGTCCTACGCCTCGCGCAGCCTTGGTAATGCGCTCGTGCAATGCACGCAAATTGGCTTGCAAGTTCGCGGGCAAAGTCGGCAAACTCGACATTGGTGTGAGCAAATGAGCGAGCAAATGAATGAGTAAACGAGCCTATAGGCTTGTGTTTTCAAGCTATTTCTAGCTTTTTTACGGGAACACCGGGATCATTGCGCGCGCTACGCTTCGGCCCAGAGTGGGCTTGGAAGCAGCCGACTCTGCCCAGACTCAAAGCACTTTAGCCGAGGCCAACGCCGCCCGCCATGGACATTTCAGAACTGCTCGCATTCTCCGTCAAAAACAAGGCATCCGACCTGCACTTGTCGGCCGGGCTGCCGCCGATGATCCGCGTGCACGGGGACGTTCGTCGCATCAATCTGCCGCCGCTCGAGCACAAAGATGTGCACGGCATGATCTACGACATCATGAACGACGCGCAGCGCAAGCAGTATGACGAGAATCTGGAAACCGACTTTTCGTTCGACCTGCCTGGGCTGGCTCGCTTTCGCGTCAACGCGTTCAACCAGGATCGCGGTGCCGCGGCGGTGTTGCGGACGATTCCTTCGCGCGTGCTATCGCTTGAAGAACTGCAGGCACCGCGCGTGTTTGCCGACTTCTCCGGCCGGCCGCGCGGCCTGGTGCTGGTGACGGGTCCGACGGGTTCGGGGAAGTCGACCACGCTGGCGGCGATGGTCGATCACGTCAACAACAATCTGTACGGGCACATTCTGACAATCGAGGATCCGATTGAGTTCGTGCACGAGTCACGCAAGTCGGTGATCAACCAGCGCGAGGTGGGTCCGCACACCTTGTCGTTTGCAAACGCGCTGCGCTCCGCACTGCGGGAGGATCCGGACGTCGTGCTGGTCGGCGAGCTTCGGGACCTGGAAACGATTCGGCTCGCACTGACCGCGGCCGAAACAGGTCACTTGGTGTTCGGCACGTTGCATACGTCATCGGCTGCGAAGACGATCGACCGCGTCGTCGACGTGTTCCCGGCAGCCGAAAAGGAAATGGTTCGCGCAATGTTGTCCGAGTCGATCGTCGCGGTCATCTCGCAGACACTGCTGAAGCTGAAGGACGGC
This sequence comes from Burkholderiaceae bacterium, assembly GCA_035274065.1. Classification (GTDB taxonomy): domain Bacteria; phylum Pseudomonadota; class Gammaproteobacteria; order Burkholderiales; family Burkholderiaceae_F; genus JACCZX01. Next base: position 3,529 of record DATEOP010000225.1, on the reverse strand, counting down.
AGCGGCCGCGTTGCGGCGCACGAGATCATGGTGGGCACTCCCGCCATTCGAAACCTGATTCGCGAGAACAAGATTGCGCAGATGTATTCGATGATCCAAACCGGCAGCCAGTTCGGAATGCAAACGCTTGACCATTGCATGACCGAGCTGGTTCGGCGCAACGTCATTACGGTGGCCGAAGCGCGTCAGTACGCCAAGACTCCCGAATCGTTCGCAGGGTAGACGCGCAAAGTGCAAACCTACTTTTGCGCGATTAGTTTGAAAAAATCACTGGCGGAGCCAGACGATTTTTCTCACCACAACGGAAAGTAAAGAGCGGACATGGAACGCGATCAGGCCACTAGATTTGTGCACGACCTTTTGCGGCTCTTGCTGAGTAAGAAAGGATCGGATCTGTTCCTGACGGCTGAGTTTCCGCCGGCGTTCAAGATAGATGGCCGCGTCTTGCCGGTGTCGAATCAGCCGCTGACGGGACAACACACAAGTGAGCTGGTGCGCGCGATCATGAACGATCGGCAGGCGGCTGAGTTCGAAAAAACCAAGGAGTGTCAGTTCGCGATCAACCCCACCAGCATCGGTCGGTTTCGTGTTTCGTCCTTCATTCAGCAGGGCAAGGTGGGCATCGTCTTTCGCGTCATTGCGGACCACATTCCTACCAGCGACGAGTTGAACCTGCCTCCGATCATCAACGAGCTTGCGATGGCAAAGCGCGGAATCGTGCTTGTGGTGGGCGCAACGGGTTCCGGCAAATCGACCACGCTGGCAGCCATGACCGGCTATCGCAACGAGAACAGCAACGGTCACATCATCACGATCGAGGATCCGATCGAGTACGTGCACCCGCACAAGAACTGCATCATTACGCAGCGCGAAGTCGGCGTTGACTGCGACAGTTGGGCGGTCGCACTTAAAAACACTTTGCGTCAGGCTCCCGACGTCATTCTGATCGGTGAGATTCGCGATCGGGACGCGATGGATCATGCGATCGCGTTTGCCGAAACGGGGCACCTCGTGATGTGCACGTTGCATGCGAATTCGACCAATCAGGCGCTGGACCGCATCATCAACTTCTTTCCCGAGGAGCGGCGTCAGCAGTTGCTAATGGATCTGTCGCTCAATCTGCGTGCATCGATCGCGCAGCGCCTGATCCCGTTTAAGGACCGCAAGGGAAGAATTCCCGCCGTTGAGATCATGCTGAATTCGCCTTTGATCGCTGACCTGATCTTCAAGCAGGAGATCCACGAGATCAAGGAAGTGATGAAACGCTCGCGAGAGCAGGGTATGCAGACGTTCGATCAGTGTCTGTATGACCTGCACGAGACCGAGCAGATTTCCTACGAAGACGCGTTACGCAACGCCGATTCGGTCAACGATGTGCGTTTGAATATCAAGCTCAACAGCAAGCTGTATGGCGGCGTAGCCGGTATCCACAAGGGTATCGAGCACATGGGGCTGACGGGATAAAGCGCGCCTTCAGCTGCAGCGCGTCAATGTTGCGCTGCGGGTGCTCAACGTGTAGGCCTGCGCTTCCAGCAAGCGCGCTGTTTTCAACAGCTACGACGGCATCGAGATGTCGCGCAGTGCTTCGTCGACGTCTTCTTCCTCTTCCAGCGCAATGTCGCCTAGAGCAACAATGCCGACCAGATGGCGATCCTGATCGACTACCGGAATACGACGTACCTGAGCGTCGGACATTTGCTGCAGAACATCGTCGATCGAATCGGTGTCGGTGCACCAGATGACGTCATCCGTCATCACCTCACTAACGGGCGTGTCCACACTTTTTCCTTCGGCTACGGCACGCACGGTGATGTCACGATCGGTAATCATCCCTACGAGCTTGCGGCCATCACATACCGGCAGCGATCCAACGTCGAGATCAGCCATCGCACGGGCGGCGTCGCGTAGCGTCTCCTCCGGCCGTACCACTTCGACGTCCGGGGTCATCACTTCGGCAATTGTTTGCATTTGCTTTCCTCGCTCAACGTTGTTCCCACATTAGGCGCCGCCAACGCCCTCAATCACCTTGCCACTGCCTTCGCAGTCGGTACAAGTGTGACCATCAACCCGGCCTGTACCCCCGCACATTCGGCAGACGTTTTCCCCGGTTCCGGGCGTGCCGGCGGGAGCTTCGTCACCCGGGGCCATTTCGGGCGGAAGTCTGGGCGAGCCTGCGTTGAGCGTGCGCTGCTTGGGGTTCATGGAGCCTTCCTGATGCGCGGGAGCAAGCAGCGTTCCTCGTCGGAGCTTTACACTCGTCCACCACACCTAGGAGACAACCTCGGGAGACAACGATGAGTTCGGTTTACGACTTTTCCGCGCGAACGATCGACGGCAAGACACGCACGTTGGCGGACTACAAAGGGAACGTGTTATTGGTCGTGAACACGGCAAGCAAATGCGGCTTCACGCCGCAGTACAAGGGGCTCGAGGCGCTTTACAAGAAGTACAAGGACAAGGGGTTTGCCGTTCTCGGCTTTCCGAGCAACCAGTTCGGTCAGCAGGAGCCGGGGCCCGAAAGCGAGATCGCCGAGTTCTGTGAGATGAATTACGGTGTGACGTTTCCGATGTTCTCGAAGATAGATGTTAACGGCGAGGCTGCGCATCCACTGTTCAAGTATTTAACGTCGACCAAGAAGGGTTTGCTTGGCAGCGAAGGTATCAAGTGGAATTTCACGAAGTTTCTGATCGGTAGGGATGGCAGCGTGATGCAGCGCTATGCGCCAACGACCAAGCCGGAGGAACTCGAAAAAGACGTCGAAAAGGCACTCGCCAGCTAGACGCACGCTTCGCTCCAGCTGGAACCTTCGGTTCGAGTGCCGCGCGCGCCATCCGCTGCGGTTCTCGCGCGCACTCGCGGTTAGTTGTTTTTTTTACTCGGGCGTGGCCGGTAACCCCCGGTGACGAGCTCGAATCGAAAAAATCGACACTCGATCGGTCCGTTGAATAGAACGGCTTTGCGTGTCTCCTGCAGTCGCAACTGCTTCGGTAACTGACGATCCGACGTCAAAACCCAGGCGTCCCAGCCGGAGAATTGCTGTTTCAGCCGGTCCCCGACGTCGCGCATCATGTTGGCCACCGACGCTGAACGAGGCGCGCTCCGTTCTCCGTAAGGCGGATTGGTGACGATCATGCCGCTCTCGACCGCAGGTGATGCAACTCGCGCATCGACCGCGTTGAACTGCAGCCGTCCGTCATCGAGCCAAGCCTGCAAGCCGGCGAGCTTGGCGTTGGCAATGGCTTGGTCGATAACTCGCGTTGAGATGTCGGAACCGGCCAGGTGCGCCGCTGCAGTGTCTGTTATCGCGGATCGCGCAGCGTCTTTCAGCCGGCGCCATCCGCGCGAATCGAATCCTTTAAGTCGCTCGAATGCAAAGTCCCTCGTGAGTCCGGGTGCACGGCCGGCCGCGATCGACGCGGCTTCGATGATGATCGTGCCGCTGCCGCAGAACAGGTCGTTCAGTGGCGTCGATGGCGTCCAGCCCGAGAGTGCCAGCAACCCTGCTGCAAGGTTTTCCTTCAGTGGAGC
>DATEOP010000224.1:0-2850 GCA_035274065.1 Burkholderiaceae bacterium | reverse complement strand
TGCGCCGTCCCTGGATTGGCGTGCTGATGTGGGTCTGGATCAGCGTGATGAACCCGCACAGGCTGTCATGGGGGCTGGCGTACTCGTTCCCTTTGGCGCAGGTCATCGCAGCTGTGACCTTGATCGCTCTGGTTTTTTCCCGGGAACCGCTTCGACTTAAAGGCGGTTTTGCAGCCGTGATGTTGGCGCTGTTCGTGATCTGGATGTGCTTTACCACACTATTCGCGCTGGCTCCGGAACGGGCCGGGTTAATGCTCGAGCGGGTCGTGAAGATCCAGTTGTTCACGTTTCTCGGGCTTCTGATCTTTTACCGCCGCATCCACATCACCGCGCTGATCTGGGTGCTGGTCCTTTCCATCGGCTACTACGGCGTCAAGGGTGGCCTGTTCACTCTCGTCACGGGGGGCGGCCTTCACGTCTGGGGGCCGCCCGAGAGTTTCATCATGGACAACAACGCACTTGCGGTCGGGGTCACCATCACGATCCCGCTCTGGTTGTATCTCTTCATCGTTCATCGCCAAAGGTGGTTGCGCATCGGAATTGTCATTGCCGTGCTGCTTTCCGCGGCTTCCGTCTTGGGAAGTCAATCGCGCGGCGCGCTGTTAGCTCTGTCGGCGACCGCGTTTTACTGTTGGCTGCAGTCGCGTACGAAAAAGGCGGCGATGGCGATCGTGCTCGTTATTGCCGGCATCTTATTAGTCTCGTTCATGCCGGACACATGGACCGAGCGCATGCTTACTATCAATGCGCCCACCGCTGAGCGCGATGCTTCGGCGCGTGGACGTCTGGATGCATGGGCGATGTTGACCAACCTTGCGGTCGATCGTCCCATCGTCGGGGGTGGATTCGAACCCTATACGCGAGAAGTCTGGGATCGCTACTACTCGCTGCCGTACGATCGCGCGTATTCGGCGCACAGTATTTACTTCTCGGTTCTTGGCGAACACGGCTTCGTCGGACTCGGCCTCTTTCTAACATTTTGGGCCGCGACGTGGTTGCTCGCCCGTCGACTGGCGAGAGAGACAGCGAATCGACCCGACGAAAGCTGGGCACATTGGCTCGCACGGCTTTCGCAGGCAAGCCTGATCGCCTTTTTTGTCGGCGGCGCTTTCCTCGACCTTGCGTACTGGGACGTGCCCTACTACGTTTTCGTCGCCATTGCTGTAGCGCGCTTCATCGTTGCGCAAGAAAGGACGAGTCCATCATCGGCTGCAGAACGCGTGGCCAGTCCTTCCATGGTCACTGTGTCACGCGCACCGACACCTCGACCGCCTAGAGTGCAGCCGAATCTGCGGCGATAGCGATCGGGGCGATGTACCTGCACTCAGGCCGCCTCTGCCCCCGTCTTCACAGCGAAGAGCGTCGTCCCCGGCGTCAGCACATGTCCGACGAAGCGCGCCGGCGCGAGTATGCGTATGAGTCGGATCACCCAGCGCAGCGATCCACGAACGCGGCTCAAATCGATCATGTCGAATCGGTCATAGCACTCGAAACCGAGGGGCGCAAGGTATTCACGCAGACGATAGAAAGTGAACCAATTTACGGCCGGGTACTTTGCATAGTTGGCGAGTGACGGCCGCGTGGTCACCGCTAGTCGCTCGCAGTAGCGTTTTGCAAAACCAGGAAACCAACTATAGAGCGGCAGCTCGAATTCGCTTTGAACCGGGCAAAGCGTATTGGTCGTGCTGAGATACAACAGACCGCCTGCGCCAATCGACCGGCTGGCTTCGTGCAAACAAGCTTTCCAATCAGGCACATGCTCCAGCAGCTCGGGCAGCAAACAAACATCGACCGAGCAGTTGTCCAGAGGCAGGTCCGTTGCGGTGCCAACACGGAAGTCAACGCGAAGTCCGAGTTCTGCCGCACGCCGCCGCGCCACTTCGATCAGAGGCGCGTTGACATCAAGACCTAAGACTGAATGACCGTGTTGGGCCCAAAGCATTGATTGAGTTCCGGCGCCACAACCGATATCTGCAACTCGCAGCCGCGTTACGTCGCGACCGCGTGCGGCAAGAAGGCCCAAAGCCTTGTCGCGTATGGTTCGAAATCGCTGCAGCGTTGCTTCAGAGAGGCTCTCCTTCTCGTAGTAGGCGAGAAAGTGCGGATCCGAACCGTGATCAAGCGAGGTGATGTCTTCGCGTGAACGAAGCGAATTCGGTGTGACAGCTTTTCTTGTCACCGCACGTGCTCGCCAAGCTTGGCCGGCGTTCTCGCAGCTTCGACAACCGGGCTGGCGTTCATCAGGTTGCGAGCCATTCTGATGCCGAACTTCATGTCACTTCGATCCCATGGTGTGAAGCGCGGTAACTGGAACAGATCCGCGTCACGGCCCGCTACACCGTGAGCAGTCGTAAACGCCGCCGCGAAACCCAGTTGTCTAACAAGATCCGCTGTGTCAGCGGTGTAATCGTGATGCGGCCGGCCGTTCGGGTAAGCAAACAAGCGAACCGGACCGCCGGTGATGTGCTCCAGCCGCTGCCGGCCGCCGTGAATTTCTTCGCGCGCAGCGCTTGCTTCCAACCGCGCAAGAATAGGATGGGTTGCCGTATGCGCACCGATGCCGAAGCCGCCACGTGCAAGTGCAGCCACCTGCAACGACGTCATCATCAAATCGTCGGTTGGACTGACCTCGGCCAGTTGACAGATGCGCTCAGCCTTCGCGGCGCGCGTCGCCGGGGTTAGAGCCTTGATCTGCGGCAATATTGCCGATACGGCGCGGCGCCTGTGTTCGAGCGATTCAAGCGAATAATTCTCGAGCCCCACTTCGGTCAGATCAAGCTTCCGGTGCGGACAATCGCGCAGTGCCGCGACGATCGAATCGTTAAACATTCGACCGCCATCGAGATACGC
>DATEOP010000223.1:0-9239 GCA_035274065.1 Burkholderiaceae bacterium | reverse complement strand
TACTGGGCCGCAACGAGGTCGAGTGCCTGCTGCGAGACGCCTTCATACGCAGGCTTGAGCTCGACCGGTAACCAGTCGCCTTCGAGCAGGTAACGCCTCGGCTCGACGCCGAAGGTCGCAATGTCCAGCGCGGGCCGGTCGGTGTACGGCTTGACGCGGCCGACTGCGTGGATGCGCCCGAGAAAACGCCCCAGCCACACACGCACGCTTGGATCGTCCATGTTCGGCGCTCGTCCACCTGCGCGCGGAAAAACGGTGAAGCGATAGCCGTCGAATGTATGCAGCGTGTTGCCGCCGATCGACAGCGCAGGGACCGCTGGGATTTCGTGCTGAGCGAGCTCGGCAATGAACGCGTGCTCCTCGAGGATCTGAGCGTCAGACCAACGACCGGGTCGGTAGAACTTCGCGACGACGAAGCTTCCATCTTCGAGGCCCACCTGGAACACGCGATTCTCATAGCTGTTCAACGCAAGTTGACGACCATCGGTCGCGAGACCGGTGCTGTCAACGGCGTTCAGCACGGTATCGGGAGTCAGCTCGGCGTACGGCGGCGCTTGTGATGGCATCTGTGCATGGTACGCAGGCGTGATACCTTCATCGTTCAACGACGGGGAGCGAATGCCATGCCGGCTCAGGAATATCTGCGCCGAGTCCTGACTGCGCGCGTCTACGACGTCGCGATAGAGTCGCCGCTGGAACTCGCGCCCGGATTGTCGGAGCGGCTGAGCAATCGTGTTCTGTTGAAGCGCGAGGACCTGCAGCCGATCAAAAGCTTCAAGCTGCGAGGCGCCTACAACCGGATGGCCCGGTTGTCGCACGATCAACTCAAGCGCGGCGTGATCGCCGCATCGGCTGGCAACCACGCACAAGGCGTAGCCCTGGCTGCGCAAAAACTGGAGTGCCGCGCACTGATCGTAATGCCGGTCACAACGCCTGAAGTCAAGGTCGACGCGGTGCGTGCGCGCGGCGCCGAAGTCGTGCTGTTTGGCGATTCGTACTCGGACGCGTACACGCGCGCGTTAGCGCTGCAGCGCAAACTGAAGCTGACGTTCGTCCACCCGTTCGATGATCCGGATGTCATTGCCGGGCAGGGCACGATTGCGATGGAAATCCTGCGGCAGCATCATCCGGTCGAGCACGGGCCGATGCATGCCATATTTGTAGCGATTGGAGGTGGCGGTCTGATTGCCGGTGTCGCTGCATACATCAAAGCGCTTGCGCCGCAGATCAAGGTGATCGGTGTGCAGGCGACGGATTCGGATGCGATGGTGCGATCACTCGATGCCGGACGGCGAGTCGCGCTGCGGGAAGTGGGACTGTTCTCGGACGGCACCGCGGTGCGTGAAGTCGGGCAGCACACGTTTGGACTGATTCGTGACCACGTCGACGACATCGTGCGGGTCGACACCGATGCGATCTGCGCAGCCATCAAGGACGTGTTTCAGGACACGCGCTCGATTCTCGAGCCCGCTGGTGCACTGTCGATTGCAGGGATGAAGGCGTATGTGCAGCGCGAAAAACTGAAACAGCGCACGCTGGTAGCAATCGCGTCCGGTGCCAACATGAACTTCGACCGTCTGCGCTTTGTCGCCGAGCGCACCGAAGTCGGCGAAGCACGCGAAGCGTTGTTTGCGGTCACCATTCCCGAGGAGCGCGGCAGCTTCAAACGGTTTTGCAGGCTGGTGGGCAACCGCAGCGTTACCGAGTTCAATTACCGCATCTCCGATTCGTCGGTCGCGCATGTGTTCGTCGGCATCGGCACCGCCAGTGCGGGCGACAATCAAACGCTGGCACGGCAGTTCCGACGTCATGGTTACGCCACCGTCGATCTAACGCACGACGAGCTCGCCGCAGAGCACGTGCGCTACATGGTCGGGGGCAAGAGCCTATTGGCTGCAGGCGAGCTGATCTACCGCTTCGAATTTCCCGAACGGCCGGGCGCACTGATGAAGTTTCTAACCAGCATGGCGCCGAGCTGGAACATTTCGATGTTTCACTACCGCAACCAAGGGGCGGATTATTCGCGCGTGCTGGTGGGACTGCAGATGCCGGCCAACGAACGGGGCGCGTTCAACCGTTTTCTGGCAGCGCTTGGCTATCGGTATTGGAACGAAACCGAGAATCCTGCGTACCGGTTGTTTCTGTCCTGATTTGCAGCGATCGCGCCGGGCCGATCGCCTCGATCTCGACCAACAGTTCGGCACGACATATATCGGCTTGCAAGTACAGCACCTTGTCGGCGTCTAGGCCGTGCCCTGCGATAACTTGCCGCACCCGCGGCTGGTCCTCCGAGTGGCGCACGTATGCCTTTAACAGCAAATCGGAGAGAAGCGCCACATCCCGTGCGCCGTGGCTCACCGCCGCTGCAACGACCGATTGCAGGTTGGTCAACGTCTCATGCGCCTGCGCCACGACGTTGCCTTCGTGCAGCGTTTGGTGACCGACGATGCTCGCAGTGCCAGAGACGAACAACAAGTCGCTTTCATCATCTACCCCGCGCCATAGCGCTGCGCGCGAAAAACTGGGAGCGCGCGGACCGTATTGCTGCGGGTAGCGATAGGCGCTCGTCTGCCGCGGGTTCTCAATCGCCTCGGGTGGAGTTTTCGACGCGAGGCAATACAGCACCAGCGGTCCACCAAAGCTGCCAAGCGCGCATGCAGCAGGCGCGCCGGTTGCAGTCGGGTGCTTGGCTTCCTCATAGGCCTTGAATCGATGCAGATTGAAACGGCGGTAGCGCTCAAGCCCGCCGTCGTCGGCGTTGATGCCGGGAATCGAATTCCAGACTCGCAGCAAGTGCGGGTACTCGGCGACCTGCAGCGCATTGAGCAGCGAGCGGTACGCAGCATAGGTCGCGATTCCGAGCGCATCGTCGCCGTCGTCGGTCGCGGTCGCCGATACCGACGCAAACAGTAGTTCGCCGTTATGGCGAAGCCGGGTCGTGCCAATCGTTGCGTCGATGGCTTCGGACCGTCCGAACCAGATCTCCGCCACCTGGTCGCCGCCGAACATGCCGGTCCCCAGGACACGCTTAAGCAAATGCGCCTGTGGCAGGTGTGACGCAAACGCGGGCGAGACAGCACCCCCATGGATGGCAATGCCGAGTGTCCGGGCGTCATGCAGCAACGGCGAGCGGACAAGCTCCGCGGCCGGAACCCATTGCATGCCGAGGCGATTTTTCGGAGTAAGGGTCAAGATGCAGTTACCGGGCAAAAGCTGCTGATTCTAGTCATTGGCGCCGCTTCGATTGATACACTTGCGACGGCCATGCATGCAGCAACCCAACCGGTCTCCCGGCGCGCGGTCCCTCAGTGCGCGGACGCGCCGCTCGCGGCCCCCTCGACTGATGACCGCAGCGCCGATGTCGTGATTATTGGCGGCGGACCGGCGGGCAGCACCGCGGGTGCACTGCTTGCGCAAAAGGGTTGGCGCGTTCTGCTGCTCGAAAAGGACAAACACCCCCGTTTTCATATCGGTGAATCGCTACTTCCGCTGAATCTGCCGCTGTTCGAGCAGCTCGGTTGCGCGCCCGCGGTCCAAGAGGTCGCGCTGGTCAAGAACTCGGTGCATTTTCATTCGATGGAGCACGAGGCGAGCCAGACCTTTGCATTCGCCGATGCCTGGGACGGCGTGCCGAAGTATGCCTATCAGGTGCGGCGCTCCGAATTCGATCAAGTGCTGCTGCAGCACGCACGGTCGCGGGGTGTCGAGGTGATCGAGTCATGTCGCGCTCACAACGTCAGCTTTGAATCTGACCGATTGATTGTGCAGGCAAACTGCGGTGATGCCAGACCTATCAACGCCACGGCTCGCTATCTAGTCGACGCCACCGGCCGCGACACCTTCATGGCGTCACGGCTTGGCATAAAGCGCAAGAACCCGAAGCACACCAGTGCCGCACTGTATGGTCATTTTCGCGGCGCGCGGCGCAACGCAGGCGCCGCCGAGGGCGACATCGAAATCTACTGGTTCGCGCATGGCTGGATGTGGTTCATTCCATTGGTTGACGGTACGACCAGCGTCGGCGCAGTCTGCTGGCCCTACTACCTGAAAACACGCGACACCGATCCGTCGACGTTCTTCCTACGCACCTTACAGACGTGCCCGCAGCTATGGGAGCGCGTCAAGGATGCGACGCTGATCGAACCGGCGACGGCAACCGGCAACTATTCGTATGCATCGGATCGAATGGCCGGGGACCGCTTCGTGATGATCGGCGATGCCTTTGCCTTCGTCGACCCGGTTTTTTCGAGCGGTGTTTACCTGGCAATGAGCAGCGCGCAGTTCGCGAGTGAGCTGATCGACGGCGCGCTGAGAGATCCTTCGTCCGTAGCGCGCCTAAATCGGGCGTTCGAGCGGCGCGTGCGGCGCGGGCTGAAGACATTCACTTGGATGATCTATCGAATGACATCGCCGATCATGCGCAACCTGCTGATGCGTCCGCGTGACATTTTTGGCGTACAGCGCGCGGTCATCTCTTTCTTGGCCGGAGACGTTTACGACTCAGGACCAGTGCGGCGGCGCGTGATGATGTTTCGAGGCATTTACTACCTGAGTTCGATCAAACACTGGCGTCAGGCATGGCGCAGTGTCGTTAATCGGAACAACGCCATTCGTCCGCAACCGATTTGTGCCACCGACGGATCGGGATAGCGGTGCCTGCACAAGCACGTAAGCGAGCGCTTTACGCAGCGCTCTGCGCGCTGCTGGTTTGCGCCGGGTCGCCGGCGTTCGCGCAGGAAAAGGATTTGCCACTGTGGGAACTCGGGGGAGGCGCCACTTTCTTGCGGGTGCCCGACTATCGGGGATCGGAGGATGTTCGCAACTACGTGCTTCCGATTCCGTGGTTTGTCTATCGCGGCGAAATCTTTCGTGCCGATCGCGATGGTGCACGCGCCCGTCTGTTCGACAGCGAGCGGGTCAAGGTCAATTTGAGCGTGAGCGGCAGTGTTCCCGTTGATAGCGATCGCAATCGAGCGCGTGAGGGCATGGAGGATCTCAGTCCTCTGTTCGAGGTGGGCCCGGTCGTGAATGTTAATTTGTGGCGTACGGACGATCGCCGTGCGGCACTGGATCTGCGCCTGCCCGTACGCGCCGCGTTTGCTTTCCAGCACGGAATACGCAACGTCGGTTATGTCTTTGGTCCGCTGATCAACCTCGATCTGCGTTGGCCTTCGGCAACGGCACCCGACCGCTGGAATTTGGGCCTCTTGGTAGAAGTCCCTTTTTCGGATCGGCGCTTGAACGCCTACTTCTACGATGTACCCGCTGCCAATGCGACCGCGACGCGCCCCGAATTTCGTGCCAGCGGGGGCTATGGTGGGTGGCAGGCGCTGGCAGCCCTGTCGCATCGAAAGGACCGGTGGTGGTTCGGTGCGTTCGTTAAATACGACAATGTCAGCAGTGCTGTATTTGCCGATTCACCTCTTGTGACGCAGCGCCGGCAAGTCAGCGGTGGCTTTGCCGTGACCTATGTGTTTACGCAATCGTCGACGCTCGTTCCGGCGCGCCAGGATGAGTATTGAGATGCACGCGGATAGCGCCGAGGAGCCAAATCTACCCGGCAGACTGTTGCTTCTAGCCGTCGGCGCCATCGCTTTATCGACCGCACTGCACGTCGTTCCGCAGCTGTTGCGCGACTCGGTTGATCCCGCGTGGTCGATGCTTGTTTTAATGACGCTCGATGCCTGCGTAGTGGCACTGATCGTGCGTAGCCGAACCGCGCTGCTGGTCGGAATATTGTTGGCTGTGCTGCTTGGCATCACGGTGTTGTCGCATCAACAGTTGCTCGCCGCACTGCCGTCAATCGCGCTAAACCTGATGCTGGCAGGCGTGTTCGCCGTCACGCTGCGTCGCGGTGAAACGCCTTTGATCGTGCAAATTGCCGAGCTTGACGGCCCAGTAGCGCCGAATTTCGGGCGTTATTTGCAACGCCTGACACTGGCGTGGGCAATATTTTTTGCCGCAATGGCGGCCTTGTCGTTGCTTCTGATGCTGTACGCGCCGTTCGAATGGTGGTCCTTGTTTGTCAACGTCTTAACGTGGCCGTTGATCGCTGCGATGTTCGTTGTCGAATGGCCGCTGCGTGTTGTTTGCTTTAGAAAATTGCCTCGACACACGCCGCTGTATATCGCGACGAGAATTTTCGCCTACCAGCGGCAGCTTGCGCAGATGCGGGCAGGGTCGCGCGCCGGATGATGAGCGAGTTGTTAATCGCGCATCGACACCCGAATGCACGCATTGCTGTGCGTAATGGCGAATCAATCTCCGCAGGCTGTTTTCTTGCCGCCGCGCAAGCGCTCGCGCAGCAGTTGCCGCCTGCGCAGTACGTGCTGAACACCTGTCGCGACCGGTACCACTTCGCTATCGCATTCTGCGCAGCGCTGATCGCTGGGCGTACGACGCTGTTGCCGCCATCGCGCACACCGGAAACGTTGGCGCAACTCGCTACGCGCTATCCGGACACGTTATACGTCGGCGAAGAGGCCGCGGACATCGTTTGGCATAACGCGGAAGTACCCAAGGCGACATGGCGGCCTGATGCGAACAGAAACGTGTGGCCACCGCCGTCAATCGGCCGTGATCTGGTGGCCGCGATTGCGTTCACGTCTGGCAGCACCGGCGAGCCGCAGCCGCATCCCAAAACATGGGGCGGTATCGTCGACGGTGCGCACGCCGAGATCGTCGCGCTGGAGTTGGACGTCGCCGAGGTCTTGGATGACGTGGTTCTGGTCGGCACGGTATCGCCGCAGCACATGTACGGGTTGGAATCGACGGTAATGATGGCGCTGCACGGGCCTTGTGCGTTTGCTGCAGAGCATCCGCTGCACTCAGATGAGGTTGTTGCCGTGTTGTCGCGCACCAACGGCCGACGTGTGCTGATCACCGCACCGGTGCATCTGCGTGCTCTGGTCGAATCCGCGCATCCGTTGCCGACGCTGGACCGCGTCGTCAGTGCAACTGCGCCTTTGGCAATCGAATTGGCGAAGCGATGCGAATCGATATGGCATACCCGTGTCTTCGAGGTTTACGGATGCACTGAGACAGGCATGGTCGCGACCCGGCGGACGGTCCATGGGGCGCAGTGGAAGATCATGCGCGACGTAACGATCGAGCGCAGCGACGACGGATTTCGTGCGCACGGTGGCCACGTTCAGCCCGGCATGCTTGCTGACCGACTTCGGCTGATTGATGACTCCACGTTCGAGCTCGAAGGGCGCGCGGATGACGTTGTCAACATTGGAGGTAAGCGCGCATCGCTGCAGGGGCTTAACCGCGCGCTCCTGTCCATTGACGGTGTCATCGACGGTGCAATATTCGAGCCTCCGAGGGCGCCCACCGCGACCCGCGAGCAGCGCTTGATGGCGTTGGTGGTCGCGCCGCACCTCACGCGCGCTCAGTTGCTTGCCGCGCTGCGTGCACAGATCGATCCGGTATTTTTGCCGCGCCCGTTATTGTGGGTCGATGCCTTGCCACGCAACGCGCAAGGCAAGCTGCCGAAAGCCGAGCTGTTGACGCTGGCCGAGCAAACGGTGCGTGGATCTGCGGCGCGCGACCCGGCGCCACGCAACACCGTTTCCCGAACAATGGGTTCGCTTTGACTCGGGCACGCTGAATGCGGGATCGAAGAATCAGTCGTGAGCTTTCGACGAATGCTCCGAAGCATGGAACCGTGAAGGCCGATCATCCGATGCTTGCAGGGCACTTTCCGGGACGGCCGATCGTGCCCGGCGCTTGGCTCTTGGCATGGGTCGTGAGGACCGCAGCGCGCCCGCTCGCAGGCGTCGAAGCGCGTTCGATTGCGGCGATCAAGCGCGTGAAGTTTATGCGACCGCTGGCACCCGATCAGCGATTCGAATGCGCTTTGAGTCTTCGTGATTCCAGTAACAGGGCGCAACCCGGAGGCCTCGATACGATGCGCTTCGAAGTGACGAGCAATGGTGTCGTGATTGCCGAAGGATCGCTGCTATTAAAGCCAGTGGCGACTGATTCTGCGCGATGACACATCGATCGGTCACTCGCAGGCGCGTTCTATTCCTCGCGGTAGTGACCTGCATGATCCCCGCGCTGGCCCGAGCGGCAGATGACGCGCTGGCGCGTTTGTTTACCGAATTCGGCGCGCAGCGCGAGAGGCAGGCTCGATTCAGCGAGCGTAAGTTCTCTGCGCTGCTTAAGAAGCCCGTCGAATCGAGCGGCATGCTGATCTTTCGCGCACCCGGTTATCTGGAGAAGCGAACGATCGAGCCGCAGCGTGAAACGGTGCGCATCGAGGACAACGTTGTCAGCTATGAAAGCGCAAGCGGCAGCGGTGCGGGACAAAAGCGGACGTTTTCGCTGTCGGATGCGCCGCTGCTGGCGGCGCTGATCGAAAGCTTGCGCGCGACGCTCGCCGGCGACTTGCCTCTATTGCGTAGGCACTACGACGTCACCTTGACTGCGCCCGCGCAGACACAGGCCGCAAGTTGGCAGCTCACGCTGGTGCCGCGTGAGCGCGCACTGCTCGATGCAGTATCGAGGGTAGTGTTGCGCGGTACCAGTGCCGAGATCTCCGCGATCGAGATCGTCGAGGCGAGCGGTGACCTGACATTGATGCAAATCTCCGCGGTATCGAATTCATCCAAAAAATGAAGCATCGCGCCGTGCGCTGGGGCACGTGGTTGCTCGGCGTGGTTGTGTGTGCGGTAATCGTCGCCCGGGCGACCATTGTCACCGACATCACTGCGTTCTTGCCGGGCCCGGCGACGCGCGAACAGGCAATGCTGGCCGAGCAGCTGCGCGACGGTGTCGCTGCGAGAGTGATTCTGATTGGCATCGAGGTAGCGAACGGTGAGCAAGCGGAGGCGGCGGCGAAGCGCTCGCAGCAGATGGCGGCCACGCTGCGCGCCGATCCGCGCTTTGCCTTTGTTGCCAACGGTGACCCCGCGATGTTTGCCGCGGAGCGCGACCGTCTGTTTGACGCGCGCTATTTGCTGAGCGCGCAAGTGACACCGCAGCGGTTCTCCGTCGAAGGACTGCGAGCCGCCGCGAGCGAGCTCGAGGCGCTGTTGCGTTCATCTGCAGCGCCTCTGATAAAGCCGACCGCTGCGCGCGACTTGACGGGGGAGTTGTTAAGCGTGGCAGCGGCTCTGAAACCCGCGCGTTCGCCGCTGATTGCGCACGGGGTGTGGTTTGACTCAACGGGGCGCACCGCACTGTTGCTAGCGACAACGCGTGCGCCCGGCTTTGACGTCGATCAGCAGGCC
>DATEOP010000222.1:0-5890 GCA_035274065.1 Burkholderiaceae bacterium | reverse complement strand
CTGTCGAACTCTGCCCGCACAGATGTAAACATCGAGAACATTTACTTCGATAGCGCGGACCGGTTGCTGCAGCGCCATCGAATGGCATTGCGGGTACGTCAAATCGACGGACGCTGGGTACAAACGCTCAAGACTTCATCTGAAAGTCGCGTAGTCGGCCGTCGCGGTGAATGGGAGACGCCGGCACGGTTGGTGCGCGGGCGCGGCACCATCGATCTCGCACAACTCTCGGAGTCACCCTTACCGCAGTTACTGGCCAAACAAGACGGATCGGTGAAACTTAAGCCAGTGTTTCGCACGCAGGTGCAACGCTCGCAATGGACCGTCGAACATGGTGATGCTCAGATCGAGGTAGCGCTCGACGTCGGTGAAATCATGACGGTGAGTGAGGATGCGATGCGGCGCGAACCGATCTGCGAAGTTGAACTTGAGCTGAAGCAACCGCAACACGACGGCGCTGCCAAAGCATTGATCGATCTGGCTCTGCAGTTGCTTGATGCCCACGGCAAAGCGCCGCTGGGGCTGACACCAGTTTCGCGCAGCAAAGCCGAACGGGGCTATCAGCTCCTTTCGCAGCGGCCTCCGCCCGCGGTCAAGGCGTCCGCAAACGGCTTCATCGCAGACACGACCAAAAAGTCGACTACAGCAAGTGTGCTGCGAACGGTGATCGCCCACGGCGTGTCGGTGCTTACGGCGAACATCGAGCTAATCCTGCGCTACGACGATCCCGAGTATGTCCACCAGGCGCGGGTTGCGCTGCGGCGCGTGCGTTCCGCGATTCGACTATTCGATCGCGACAAAAAGGACGTGCCGCATACGCTGATCGACGAACTGCGCTGGTTTGCGGGCGCTCTAGGTAATGCGCGCGATTGGGACGTCATCACTGACGAAACCTTGCCATCGCTAGGTAAAGCCATGGGTGTCGATGCGATAAAGCTCATTGTTGCGAAAGCAGGCGGCAAGCGGAGGCAGGCGCGCGCGACTGTTCGCAAAGCTGCTCGGTCGTCGCGCTACGCCGCACTCGTGCTCGACGCTGAAAGATGGAGCATGTCACCGGTGCCAGGCGTCAGCGAGCTGATCGTCGATGCGGCGGCTCCAGCGTTGAAAGATGCATCGAAGAAATTATTCGAGCGTGCTTGTTTTTTCGCAGCGCTCTCGCGACCACGACAACATCGAGTGCGAATCCTCGCGAAGCGTTTGCGTTATGCGCTCGACTTGTTCGCTGTTGTGTTGCCCAAATATGTCACCGCGCGCTACATCGAGTCGCTCGCTGAATTGCAGGACACCCTTGGACAATTAAATGATGCAGCAGTAGCTAAGGCCGTGTTGCCGCGATTGTCGAAATCAACTCAGCTCAAGAGGTCGGCGGCGCTGCGGTTCGACTCTATTGAACCAGATCGTGTCCACGACGCTGAACGTCGGTTACTGAAGCTTTCCTCCTCAAAGAAGCCTTGGCAATAGCGATGCACTACGCAACTATTGCTTGATTGTCGGAGAACCGGGAAATTGGCGCGCTGAGCCTGCGCGTCAGAAACTGACCGTGAGCTGCAAAGTTTCCGAGTAAGTGCCCGCGGGAACGAACTGCCCAGAAGGGGCGACGCCGGTCATCGTCTGATTCACTGCAAACGAATTGTTGCCGTTAATCGTGAACGAGCCTGACGGAAATGTCCCACAGCCCGCGTTTCCCCAGACGATGCTCGTCGCGTTCTGATAGATGTTGTAACCGATCGTCGCATCGAGTGCAGGCTGGCGTTGCATCGTGCGCCCCGTGGCGCCCACACAGATGCCCGACGAGCCATTCGTGAGCTGCATCGCCCAGTTAACAGTGACGCCACCCGGGGGCGGGTTGTTAAGACAGTTCAGCGTCACGGTCACCGTGGCATTCGCCGCCGAAAGCGGGTCATACGTCATGAAGTTCATTGCGCCAGTGGTCGAGACCGAGCAGCTGACGGCCGCGTTGACAGGCAGCGTCGGAACACACAGAGCAGCGGCAAGCAGACACTGCAACATGCGCACGGGGATCACTTGACCTCCGCACACACGAACGGGCCAAGCGTCGGAATCGCCTCTTTCGGCGGCGGCGTATAGCCGGCGATGAAACTGCAGCGCCCGCTAGCCAGCTGCGCGGTGTAGCGCGCCGATGGCGGCAAGTCCGGTACGAAGATTTCGCCGTTGTGACCCGATACGAAACTTTGTACTCCGTCCTGCGAGCGAACCGTGATACCCGCCGGCAATGGCGAGCCGTCGGCAAGACGGACTGCGAGGACCGCGCCGATCCGGCGGCGCGCTTCGTAGTCGGCGAGAGTGCCGGCGCGGTAGCTCGGCACGACCTGCAGGTCGCGGTGCCTGATCGTTACATCCATCGGCAGATCGCGCTCGTCAATCGTGATGCGGTTGGCGGAGTATGGACTCAGCCGCGGCAAGACGATCAGGCCTTCTTCGTTGGTGCGGCCGATCGGGTTGCCGCCGTGAAACACGCGCACGCCTTCGATATCGCCGACCTTTACCACACCGAAACTCTCGGTGATCAGGCGGCTGGCGAATGCGGTGCCTGCAATCACGCCGATCCCGCCGCTGGCCGAGGCCCTCACGGCGCCTGTTCCCTGAAACGAAGACGCTTCCAGTGTGTACAGGCCGTAGGGCCAGGTGTAGGCGAGTCCGGCGTCGACCTGTTCGTCCGTTGTCGCCCGCAACCGGTAACCAAACCCCTGGTCGGTTGGGTAGCTGCGCTGAATCGTTGCGCCTGCATAGGAGTTGCGTTGCGGCCCGCTACGATCCGCCGAGGCATCCACGGACACCATTGTTCGGCCATCGAGGGGCACCGACAGGCTGGCAAACACCGAGGTGCTGCCTGATCCGCTGTAAGCGCGTGACACCGAAACGTTAAAGAATATTCCACGCGGCAGCGTCATGGAGTAGGTCAGTGCGACGGTGTCAGTGCCTGGCAGCCCTCGGTATCGCTGGGCGGCCCATGCGAGACCGAGCGAACCGGAAGCGCCGAAGTTGGTTCCTGCAGACACGTACGACTGTCGCTGCAGAACCGGCGATAACTCGTCGCCGATCAACCGGAACTCGGGGCTGGCCCAGATCGAGCGCGCCGAGAAATTAAAGAGGCGCCCCTGATATTCATAGCCTCCAAGCAGCAAGTAACCGTTACCTGCATGGCCATCGCTGATCGCGGCACCGGAAGTCACGATGCCTGCTATGCCGGGAGACCAGTCCACTGTTGCGCCGAGCGCACGCACGGTGTCGTCTGCCTCAAAGCGGCCTTCAACGGTCAGATGATCGTTGATGCCGCGTCGCCAGTAGCCCGACCCCATCGCACTGCCATAGTCGAAGCTTTCCAGACCGTAGTTCTGGCGCGTCGCACCGAGAGCGATCTGAAACTCGTCGAGTCCTCCGCGCAACAGCCGGCGGCTGGCGTAAAAGGGTTGCGTGATGACCTGTTGCTGGCCGAATGCATCGCGAACCACCAGTTGCACATCGCCGGCGCCCGTCACAAGAGGAACTTCGTTCAGCGTGAACGGACCTGGCTGCACTGGCTGCGTCGCGATTCTCGCACCGTTGACGAACACGTCGACGGTGGAAGGCACTACCGCCGTGCCAGCAAACGCCTGCAACGGGTAGGTGATCAGATTCGGCTGCAGCAGAAAGTTGGTCCCATACTGGATGCCGCCGAAGCGGACGCTGCGACCCCAGGCGCCAGCCTGCGTAAAGCTGTCGCCCAGCTGAAGCGTGCGTAGGCCGTCGCGATCATCGCGGCGAAATGCAGTATCGAAGCGCACGATGCGGTCTGTGGTCTGGCTGCTGGGCCCGGCGCTGTTGGCGGCTACGGTTGCGATCAGCGAGCCGGTGCCGGCACTCGCGCCGAGCTCGAAGAAGCCCGAGCCATAAGTGTCGGACGACGACGAGTAGCCAAAGAGCGTGTAGTTTAAGAAGCCGGCCAGCGGTGCAGGCGACAATGCCAAGTTGCTTGCGCCGAAGTAAAGGTCGTCGCGTGCAAGCAGTGTCGCGGGAATACTCAGGATAAGCCGCTGGAACTTCTGTTCCAGATTGGCACGCGCCCCAGGCAGATCGGCGATGGCGATGAACGACCGGTCTTCGAACTGCAGTGGTGTTGCGTTTGGGACATTGACGCGCCACTCACGCAGCGATGCGGCATCGATCGCGATCACCGCGCCGTGTTCTACGAGCGCGAAAACTTGGCCCTTGGGCTGTCCGTTGACAATGCTGTCGAGCACTGCGACCTGGCGCGCCGCAGTAAGCGCGGACAATTGCGCCAGCACGTGGTCCTGCGCAGCCGCGGACCCAGCGCCGCAGGCCAACGCGGCGGCAATGGCCCCGGCGATTGCGCTAGCGCGCCGCCGGAACGTCGACCGAGACGCGCTGATCGTCATCGTCGTTGCCGACCAGTTGGAGCGCGCGCGCTCCCTTTGCCGTCTCGGGCAGATCGATCACAAACGACGACTTCGCCAGTACGACAATGCGCGCGACCGTATCGACTAAGCGCGTGCCGTCAAGCACCTGCACCTCACGCAATCGCAAGTGCCGCCCGCCACGGTTTTCGGCAACGAGCCGACTGCGATCGCCGATGTGTTCGAGGCGCCACATTACTTGCGGTGCACCGCGAGCCATTGGTTCGACGAACAGCGGAATGTCCATTGCGATGCTGATGCGAAAGCCTGGCGCAGGCGTCGACGAAGCAACAGGCACTTCGCTGAAGACCACGCGGAAAGCACGCTCAACCTCGCGCGGCGGTGCGCCGCGCGATGCGACACGTACCAACTGTTGAGAACCGGCGGCAAGCTTGAAGATCGGCGGGTTGACTATCAGCGCCTGCGTGTCGTCCCGGGCGTCCTTGCCGCTCTGGGTCCAGGCGTATGGTTTTGCCTGGATCACAACGTCGTCGGTGCCGGTATTTGTGACTAGTACCGAGCCGGATAATTCGTTAGCCGCAATCGACAAGCTGAGCGGTGACAAGCCGAAACTGGCAGCGACCGCCGGTGCGGTCGCTGCCATTAATACCAGAGTCAAAAGCCCCTTAAGAGCGCCCCGCGCGCTCATCCGGGGCTAGAAAGTAACCGACACCTGAACCGTGTCGGTATAAGTCGCAACTGGCGTGTTTTCGTTCAACGTGGTTTCGAAGCACAAATTGACGGTGCGCGGCCCGCCGTTCGCCGAAAACGCCGCGGTGGCTGTCAGGCGATCAGCGCCCGCCCCAAACACCGAGCCGCCCCCGAACGCCGGGCAAACGGTGAAGTCAACGCCCGAGATCGTCGGCTGCTTGATCGCATAGCCAACGTAATTAGCTGTTACTCCCTCGCGCATGCGCCGTGTAACAAGAAAATTGTTGCCGTCATTTACTGCGACTAGCGGCACGGCACCACGATTGCATGTCAGCGTTACGGCACCCGTCGCGGTGTAATTCGTCGACGTTAGCGGCCCCTGAGAGCCGAAGTTGGCGTTAGCCGGTGCAGTCAAAGTGCAGTTGCCCACGACCTGCACCTGCACACTCACATTGACTTGCGCCAACACAGCCATTGGTAAACCCGCGAGTAACACGCCGGCCGTCAAAACACGAATGAATTTGCTCATTGCCGATTTCCTTAAGTGTCGTCTGAACCAGCGCAATGTAGCCAGAAGGCGCTACTCGAAACTGGCGAAATACCTGTCGGACATAGGTCACTTCACCGCTGCAGGTACAAATTGCAGACGCGCACTACAGCACGCAGTGAATGTAGGACAAATTCGTACGTCGTCAGTGGCGAACACTGACATCGTTGCTCGACAAAATTCTCGAATCGCCACGGAAATGCGGCTCTTAACCGGTGATACGTGCCGGAGTTACGACGGAAAAATGCATACGCGCTTCGACGAACGCGACGCCATT
>DATEOP010000221.1:0-2951 GCA_035274065.1 Burkholderiaceae bacterium | reverse complement strand
CATGCCTTTGAACAGTGCAAGGCTTTGAAACGTGCGTGAGATGCCCGACGCGGCGGCCTCGTGAGGATCCATATTCGTGCGCACCGTGCCGCGAAACATGATGCGACCTTGCTGCGGTGTGTAAACGCCATTGATGACGTTGAGCAATGAGCTTTTGCCGGCGCCGTTCGGCCCGATAATGGCTCGAACCTCGTGCTCATAAACGTCAAACGACACTTGTTGAAGCGCTTTGACACCTCCGAACGCAAGCGAGACGTCTTCAACGTTCAGCAGCACCTTGTTCTCGTTGTGAGTACGCGCGCGACTCACCGCTTGCCTTCTTGATGCGTTTCCGCCGGCTCTTCTTTCATGCTCCACGCCGAATTGGCGGCGCGCTTGATCTCATGCTTGGGCTTGCCTCGCCTGTTGGCCGCCTCCATCACGAGATACAAGAACGTAAAGATCAGCGCAAAGCCAACAAAGGCGAGCAACATCTGACGGTTGGCCAAAGACCACGCGGCCAGAGCGATTCCGACAAGCAAGCACGCGATGGCTGCCAGCGTGCGCGGAGCCATCAGCTAAGCGGCCTTTTTTAGCGCGGGAAACACTTCGGCGTCGATTACTTTCAGCGTCGCGCTGATCTTGCCGGTGCGACCATCCTCAAACTTGACAGCGGTCTCGACGTATTGTTCGTTTAATCCGCGATACATCGCGTCGACCAGTTCACTGAACTTCTGACCGATGAAGCGGCGGCGAACCTTGCGCGTGCGCGTCAGTTCGTCATCGTCGGCGTCCAGCTCCTTGTGCAAGACGATAAAGCGATGAATCTGCGCGTTGGCGAGCGCCGGGTCGCTGGCAAGATCAGCGTTGACCTTGCAGACGGATTCGCGCACGAGCGACAGAACCTCAGGCTTTGCAGCCAGATCGGTGTAACCGGCATATGGCAAGTTATGACGCTCGGCCCAGTTTCCGACAGCTTCCATGTCGATGTTCACAAAAGCCGTCACCATCTGTTGCTGATCGCCGAATGCCACCGCTTCCTTGATAGTCGGAAAAAACTTCAGCTTGTTCTCTATGTATTTCGGAGCGAACAGAGTTCCATCCGCGAGCTTGCCGACGTCTTTCGCTCGGTCGATGATCTTCAGGTGCCCGCCTTGATCGAAATAGCCTGCGTCGCCCGTATGAAACCAGCCTTCGGGATCCTTTGCCTCATGCGTGGCGTCCGGCGCCTTGTAGTACTCGCGAAACAGCCCGGGCGAGCGGATCAGAATTTCGCCCGCATCGGTCAGCTTGATTTCCACACCTTTTACCGGCGGGCCCACCGTGTCTGCCTTGACGCTGCCGTTTTCCTGGACACAGACAAACACCGAGGTCTCGGTCGAACCGTACAACTGCTTCAAGTTGATGCCCAGCGAGCGATAGAACGTAAATAGATCGGGACCGATCGCCTCACCGGCCGTGTAGGCAATTCTGACGCGGCTCATGCCCAGCGAATTGCGCAGCGGGGCATAAACAATCAAATCACCGAGCGAATACAGCAGGCGGCCGGCAATGCTCACAGATTGCTTGTCCAGCAATCGCCCGCCGACGTTACGTGCGACGCCCATGAAATAATGAAATATGCGCCGCTTGATCGAGGAAGCATCTTCCATGCGGATCATCACCTGCGTCAGCAGCGCTTCGAGCACGCGTGGCGGTGCAAAGTAGTAGGTAGGCCCGATCTCGCGCATGTCGGTGGTGACCGTCGCCGCCGACTCCGGGCAATTCACCGTGAAGCCGCACACCAGCCACTGCGTGTACGAAAAAATGTTCTGGCCGATCCACGCCATCGGCAGATAGGCCAAGACTTGTTCGTTGGAAGTCAGCGCCTCCATTTCAGCGCCGGCACGTCCGGCCGATATCAGGTTGTCATATCCAAGCACGACGCCCTTCGCACTTCCAGTCGTACCCGATGTGTAAAACATCGCGGCGACGTCCGTCGCACTCCCTTGCTTGATCTCGTCGTCAATGACTGTCGGCTGCTGCTGCAACAATTGTCGGCCGCTTGCGCGCAACGCCTCGTACGACTGCAGCCCAGGCTGTTGATAGTTGCGCAGGCCACGTGAGTCGTCATAAAAAATGTGCTTCAGATGCGGGACCTTCTCCCGAATCTCCAGCACCTTGTCGACTTGCTCCTGATCCTCGACGACCGCGAAGTGAATCTCTGCGTTGTCGAATACAAATTGCATTTCGGCGGCGGCGGCATCCTCGTACATGGGCACCGGGATGCCACCCAGACCCTGCACCGCGGTCATAGTGAAATACAGCCGCGGACGATTCTCGCCAATGATCGCTAGATGCTGGCCACGCTTGAAATTCGCCTGAAGCAGCCCGGCCGCCACCTCGCTCACTTCCTGCTGCATCTGTTGCCACGTCCAGCTCTGCCAGATCCCGAGATCCTTTTCGCGAATGGCGATGGCCTGCGGTCGCGTGCTCGCGTGATGCGCGAGCAAACGCGGAAAAGTATCAGCGCTGAGCGCCGGGTTCACAAGTTGTCTCCTTGATTGCGCGATTCAGATCGCGTCGCTGGTTGTGCCGACTGCGGCGAGCTAGCTTACTTCACACATCGAAGATGCCCAATGGGCGGACAATCCCGAACGGTAAAGCGCCGCCGCTGTGCAAACTGTCGTCAGAGCGACAGTCTGCGCGAGAATGCGCTTATGTCGGAACTCGATCCGCAACCGCTAAAGCTCGTTGACATGCTGGCCGCCAGCGCCTGGTGGACCGGACTCGAACCAGATCAGCGCGCGCGTGTCTCGGCGGAAGTCGAGGAGCGGCGCTTTCCGGGCGGCACCGTTGTGATGCGCAAAGGCGAAACCGTCGAAGCGTGGACCGGCGTCATCGAAGGGCTGGTCAAGATGAGCTCCGTGTCGGCCGCCGGGAAGAGCGTGACATTTACTGGAATCGGCGCCGGTGGCTGGTTTGGCGAGGGG
>DATEOP010000220.1:0-3400 GCA_035274065.1 Burkholderiaceae bacterium | reverse complement strand
CGAATTGCGGCGTTCGGCGAAAAGGTGCCGCCCTGTCGCAAGTGCAGACGACGGCGCGCCGGAGGCCAGATAGCCAAGGGCTTGCTCGTAGACGTCTTTAACCAGCAGCTCCGACGGAACGGAGCTATCAGTGATCTGATGGACAAAGGATGTGTTTGCGCCATTTTCGAGTAGACGCCGGACGAGGTAAGCAAGAAGATCGCGAAATTCTCCGACCGGGGCATAGACGCGCACGCGGACGTCAGCCTGATCGGCAAGTAAAGCGTCGTACAGCGGATCTCCCATACCGTGCAGCCGTTGAAACTCGTAGCGCCGAGCGCCGGACTTGATCGCAAATTCGCGCGCGAATTCAAGAATCGATGCGACTGTCAGCGCATTGTGTGTCGCAAATTGCGAATAGACCGGGCCACGATGGCTTAGCAATCGGCGCGCTACGGTTAGAAATGAAATATCGCTTGCCCACTTGCGTGTGAAGACGGGAAAGCCCGACATTCCCAGCTCCTGCGCTCGCTTGATCTCCGCATCCCAATAGGCGCCTTTGACGAGCCTGACAGCAATGGGTCTGCGCAGCTCTTCAGTCACCTGCAGCAGATAATTAACCGCCTTTAATGCTCTGGGCTGGTAGCTCTGAACAGCGAGCCCGAGCCCAGGCCAGTCGCGCAACGATGGCTCGCGCATCAATCGCTCGAACATCGCGATATGCAAGACGAGCCGCTCAGATTCCTCTGCGTCCACCGTCATGTTGACGTCTGCCGAGCGCGCGAGCTGTGCGAGCTCTATCAGTCGTGGATAGAGCTCGCGCTCGCATCGTTCAATCTGCGCGGTCTCGAAGCGTGGGTGAATTGCGGACAGCTTCACCGATATGCCATCGCGCGCCGTCCAGTCGTTGCTACCTCCCTGTTTAAGCATGGCACTCAGTGACGCGAGCGCATCGGCGTACGACACATAAGAGCGCTCAGCGTCAGCGCGCGTGCGCGCGCCTTCCCCCAGCATGTCGAACGAATAGGTGACGCGAGAATCAGGCCGTCGTTTAACGCGTGCTATGGCATCTGGCAAATTCGTTGCGAATACAAACTGGTCGCCGAACCGGCGGATCCCATCGATAACGAGCGGACGCAATGCGCTTTTTGCCAGCCAGGCGCGCAGCGACCCACGGTCAGCTCCTGCACCCTGCAGCTCGGCATCTGCGGCGGTGTGGCCTGCAATCTTTAACGCGGTCGCAAGCACGCGAGTGACGAAATTGCCGTCGAGCCCTATACGTGTGTCTCGAAAATGGGCGAGCTTTTCGGCGATCAGCCATGTCTGCGTTTCTGCGTCAGGGGCACGCAACAGAGCTTCAGCCAAGCGCAGCAACGCAATGCCTTCGGACGTCGCGAGCGGAAACGAGTTCAGCAGGTTCTGCGCTGACAATAGAGCAGTATCTGTGGTTCGAACCGCATCGATGTAGCGCAACGCACGTGCTCGCGCAGCGTCGCGCACTG
Source organism: Burkholderiaceae bacterium (assembly GCA_035274065.1). GTDB lineage: Bacteria > Pseudomonadota > Gammaproteobacteria > Burkholderiales > Burkholderiaceae_F > JACCZX01. The sequence goes on along the minus strand of DATEOP010000220.1, from coordinate 1,919 downwards.
CAGGCGCCGGTATATCTTGTGCAATAGCCGAAAGCGCGCTGCGCTCGTCCTCGTAGGGATCGCCCAGATCGGGCAACCGGCGCAACGCCTCCAGAATTTCCTGCAAATCCGGCTCCCGCTTCGTACCCTCGTACAGCGTTGAAATTTAGCACCGCGCTTCGCTTGCGCGGCCCAACGGCGCCGACTGTGTGTCGGTTCGTATAATCACCGGCTGCACATTCTGGATTCGCGATGAAAATCCTAGTTCCAGTCAAACGAGTCATCGACTACAACGTCAAGGTGCGCGTGAAGTCGGACAAAAGCGGTGTCGACTTGGCGAACGTCAAGATGTCAATGAATCCGTTCGACGAGATCGCGATCGAAGAGGCGGTGCGGCTGAAGGAAGCGGGCGTGGCTACCGAGGTGATCGCAGTTTCCTGCGGCGTCTTGCAGTGCCAGGAAACGTTGCGGACCGCGATGGCAATTGGCGCCGACCGCGGGATTCTTGTAGAGACAAACGTGGAATTGCAGCCACTTGCCGTTGCGAAGCTGCTGAAAGCAATTGTCGACAAGGAGCACCCGCAGCTTGTGATCGCCGGCAAGCAAGCGATCGACGACGATGCGAATCAGACAGGCCAGATGCTTGCTGCATTGGCCGACATGCCGCAGGCGACATTTGCGTCGAAGATCAAGATAGCCGACGGGCGAGCCGAGGTCACTCGCGAAGTTGACGGCGGACTGGAAACGATTTCAGTCGCACTGCCGGCTGTCGTTACCACCGATCTGCGACTGAATGAACCGCGCTACGTCACGCTGCCAAATATCATGAAGGCGAAGAAGAAGCCGCTCGAGACCCTGAAGCCTGAGGATCTGGGCGTCGACGTGACGCCGAGATTGAAGACGCTGCAGGTCACCGAGCCCGCGGGTCGCAAGGCGGGTATCAAGGTTCCCGACGCGGCAACGCTGGTTGCAAAGCTGAAAACCGAAGCTAAGGTGATTTGATGCCCGCTCTGGTGCTTGCCGAACACGACGGGCATACGGTTCGCCCTGCAACCTTGAATACAGTCACCGCGGCGGCAAAGGCCGCTGGCGACGTGCATGTCCTGATCGCAGGCCACACCGCTGCGGGTGCTGCGAACGAGGCCGCGAAGATCAGTGGCGTGTCGAAGGTGTTTCTCGCTGAGGGCACCCAGTTCGCGGATGGTCTGGCGGAGCCTATCGCCGCGCAGCTCGTGTCGATGGCGAGTGGTTATACCCATCTGTTCGCTGCCGCGACTGCGTACGGAAAGAACATCATGCCGCGCGTCGCCGCCAAGCTTGATGCAGCGCAGATCTCGGATATCAGCAGCGTCGAGTCCGCTGATACCTTTACGCGGCCGATTTACGCCGGCAATGCGATCGCGACCGTGCAGTCGAGCGATCCGATAAAGGTCGTAACCGCTCGTCCGACAAATTTCGAACCCGCTGCGAGCGACGGTGGAAGCGCAAAAGTCGAGACGGTTGCCGCCGTGGCGGTGGGCGATGCGTCGCGCTTCATGTCACGCGATGTCGTCAAGCTGGATCGCCCAGAGTTGCAAGGTGCAAAAATTGTCATCTCCGGAGGGCGCGGGATCGGCTCGGCGGAAAACTTCAAGCTACTGGAGCCATTGGCCGACAAGTTGAATGCTGCGATTGGCGCGTCACGTGCCGCGGTCGATGCTGGCTATGCACCCAATGACTGGCAGGTTGGACAGACCGGCAAGGTGGTCGCGCCGCAGTTGTACATCGCGGTGGGCATATCGGGTGCCATTCAGCATCTGGCAGGTATGAAGGACTCGAAGGTGATTGTTGCGATCAACAAGGATCCGGAAGCACCCATCTTCCAGATCGCAGACTACGGCTTGGTCGGCGATTTGTTTGAAGCAGTCCCGCAGATTGTCAAAGAGCTAGGGTAGGTCGAT
>DATEOP010000219.1:0-5516 GCA_035274065.1 Burkholderiaceae bacterium | reverse complement strand
TCGTCACACCATACGGAAGCGACGTGATGCAGACGATTGAAGCGCTCGAAACTTTGCTCAAGCCGCTGTTGCCTGGGTTGATTGGCATTCAGTTGCGTGAAGCAGGAAAAGATCGCGTGCTGGCGACGATGATGGTGCGGCCTGATTTATGCACGACGGGCGGCGTTCTTCACGGCGGCGCAATGATGGCGTTTGCCGACACTCTCGGTGCTATCGGCACTTTCCAGAATCTTTCAGACGGGGCGCGGACGACCACGATCGATTCAAATACGAAGTTCATCGGCGCCGCTGCTCTGGGGACGACGGTGACCGGCGAGTGCGTTGCCTTTCATCGAGGCCGGACAACGATGGTCTGGCAAACGCTGATCAAGTCGGAGAAGGGAAAGTTGTGCGCGGTTGTCACGCAGACACAACTTGTGCTGCCCTCCAACGCAGATGCCGGCTGATGCGAATCCGCGACCTTGTGGCGGACGATGCGGGTGCGTTTCAAGCTCTTCGTCTTTCAGCGCTACGCGATAGCCCGTCGGCGTTCGTTTCGAGTTATCAGGAGGAATACCAGACGCCGCTCGTGATTGTTGCTGAGCGCCTGATCGCGAACGCACATCGCTGCGTCCTGGGAGCATGGCTCGAATCGAATCTTGTTGGCATTGTCGGTCTGCAGCGCGAAGAGATGCGAAAACTTGCGCACAAGGCATTCATCTGGGGCATGTATGTTGAGCCGAGTGCGCGCAATCGTGGGATCGGCCACGCACTGATCGATCAAGCATTGTTGCGAGCCAGCTCAATGCAAGGAGTTCGCCAGATCAATCTAGGAGTCAACGCCGCCAACGCTGCGGCCATCGCACTTTACGAAGCGGCCGGGTTTATCGCGTTTGGAATCGAGCGTGGTTTTATGCTCCTCGACGGCGAGCTGCACGACGAACTTCACATGGTGCGTAACATCGACGCCAGCCATTGATGAGCGTTGTAACGCAAATTTGGGTTGCGTCGTTGATGTTTTTGAATACCTTCAGCTTAGTTCCGGTTGCCGCGCAGCTGTCGCAACAGGATGTCGGGCGGCTGTCCTTCCGACCCGCCGACCATCGCATCGCCTACGGGCCCGATGCGCTGCAGTTCGGCGATCTACGCTTGCCGATGGGCAGTGGTCCGCATCCGCTGGCGATCATCGTTCACGGCGGTTGTTGGCTCGCCGCTTTCGCTGACCTTCAGCTGATGTCCCCGTTATCTGACGCGCTGACGCAGGCCGGGATTGCGACGTGGAATATCGAATTCCGCAGCGTCGATCAAGCGGGCGGAGGATGGCCCAACACATTGCTCGATGTTGCAAGCGCCGTTGATTATTCGAGGGATCTTGCGGCTCAGCATCCGATCAATCTGGAGCGAGTCGTTATCGTTGGCCATTCTGCAGGAGGCCATCTTGCGCAGTGGGCAGCGGCGCGACATCGTTTGACACAGGACAGTCCACTGTTCCGCAAAAATCCATTGCCTGTGATCGGTACGGTTGGGCTTGCAAGCATCAACGATTTGCAGCGCTATCTGCAAGAGTCTGCAAGTTGCGGGCAATCGATTCCTCGCCTGCTGGGCGGATCGCCCACTGACGTACCGGAAAGGTACCGCGACGCCTCGCCGGCAGAAATGCTTCCTCTCGGTGGCAAGCAGGTGTTGATCATTGGAGCGCAGGACACGATCGTGAAGCCTCAACACAATCGCACGTTTGCCGGGACTGCTCAGAAAAGAGGCGATGACGTTCAGCTGATCGTCCTCGATAATGCGGGTCACTTCGACGTCATTGCGCCGACTTCAAGGGACTGGCCGACGATCGAGGCCGCAGTGCTTTCTATAGTCAATTCAGTGAAGAAATAGAACAAGGGATGTTCGCATGACAGCGTCTTGCCCCAGCGTCGCCGACAAGCGGCGCGTCTTTCATCAGCTCCATCAGAGTGGATGTTTTGCCATTCCCAATCCATGGGACGTGGGAAGCGCGCTCTTTCTTCAGAGTCTTGGGTTTAAAGCCTTGGCAACCACCAGTTCCGGATTCGCGTGGTCGCGCGGCTATCCCGACAACGGAATCTCGCGTGAGATGGCGCTGTCGCATCTGCAGGAAATGGTGGCAGCGACTGAGTTGCCGGTGAATGCCGACTTCGAAAGCGGTTTCGCATCGGATGCGGCCGGCGTTGCGGAAAGCGTTCGCCTAGCGGTCGAAACCGGCGTGGCAGGTCTGTCAATTGAAGACTCGACCGGCGTTGCGGCTCAGCCGCTATTTGAGCTCAACGTTGCCGTCGAAAGAATGAAGGCGGCGCGCAAAGCCATTGACAGATCGGGCACAGACACGTTGCTGGTGGGTCGCGCTGAATGCTTTTTTGTCGGGCGGCCGGACCTCGAGGAAACGATTGCAAGGCTGAAGGCGTATGCGAACGCAGGCGCAGATTGCCTCTATGCGCCTGGCATCCGTTCCCGCGAACAGATCGCGGCGGTCGTAGCCGCAGTTGCGCCGAAGCCTTTCAATTTGCTGGTCGGCTCGGTGAGCGACTTGACGATGAGAGACATATCGGCGTTGGGGGTGAGGCGAGTCAGCGTCGGCGGTGCGCTTGCACGCTCCGCCTGGGGCGGCTTCATGCGTGCCGCCAGAATGCTTGCAGCGGAAGGCAAGTTTGACGCGTTTGCAGACGCGGCCGCAGGTCAGGAGCTGAATTCGCTTTTCGCCGGCTTACGGCGCGCGTGACACCGCCGCCTGTCTACGCTGCAATCAGATTTGCCTGCTTGCTCCGCGCCGGTTGACGTTTGCATAAACTCCGCCGATTCATCGACTACGTGGCGGTCAAGGAATATTAAGCGCAACCCACGTCGGTGCGTGGTCGCTCGCGCGTTCCCTTCCGCGAAATTCGACATCGACTTTAACTTCTTCCAGTGTTGCCGCGACCGAGGCGGATAGCAAAAGGAAATCCATGCGAAAGCCAGCATTCCGTTGAAACGCACGGTCGTTAACCCAGAACGTATAGATCTTTGTGTCCGGGTAAAGCTCACGCGCGGAATCGATCCACCCTTGGCTGAGCAGCCTTCGATAAGCATCACGGCTCTCCGGCTGCATCACGGCGTCGAAACGCCAGAGCCACGCGTTGTAGATGTCGAAGTTAGTGGGAACCACATTGAAATCGCCGGCGAGAACCGTCGGCTTGCCTGATCGATAAAGCACCTCAGCGTGCCGAATCAGACGCTCAAACCAGGCGAGCTTGTAATCGAACTTTGGACCGGGGGCGGGATTGCCGTTCGGAAGATAAATGGACGCGACGACCACTCCTCTGACTTCGGCTTCAAGGTAGCGCGCCTGTTTGTCGTCCGGATCTCCCGGCAGACCCCGCCTAATTTCATTTGGGCGATCACCTCGCGCCATGATTGCGACTCCATGGTGAGATCGCTGGCCGTGCCAAATCGCGGAATAGCCTGCTTGCTCGAACGCATGCGCGGGGAACTTCGAATCGTCGGTCTTCAGCTCCTGCAGGCAGACGATGTCTGGACCTGTTTCAGAAAGCCAGTCGAGAATGCGCGGCAAACGTCCGTTGACGCCGTTGACGTTGTATGTCGCGATCCTCACGCGTCACAGTCGAGACAGTTAATTGCGAAAGATAAGCGATCGTCGCAAGCGCTGTTTTCCATCCCGGCTGTGTTCAGCTCGGTCGCATCGACGAGGTCTTCCGCATTGCGCTGAACGTGGGTGCGACACCACGCACCCAAAAGAAAAGGGCGGACCGGCAGTCCGCCCTTTCTCAGCGAGACGTTAACTTAGCTGCGACGACGGCGCGACGCGTATCCGATTCCAAATAGGGCCAGACCCACGAGTGCCAACGATGCCGGTTCCGGAACTGTGGGCGGGACCACCTCACGTTCAAGTTTTGCAAGTATCGCGGTACTGAATCCCGGGAAGTCCTGAACGATCGACTGAAACGCCCCCGCACCTCCGATAACGTTCGTGGTGCCGTAGGTCAGCGCATTGATCGTGTCGGCGGGATCGTCCCCGAAGAAGTCTCGATCATCGATCCAAAGTGCATTGATCGTATTTACGCCGGCATCGAACGCGTTGTCTCGAGCATTCTGCAGCGGCACACAGTTCAACTGCGAAAAGGAGCAGGCATTACTTTCAGAGCCATCGCCAACCACATCAATGACTTGCCGTGTGCCTTCAAACCCGTTGTCCGCGAACAGGCTGGACGCGAGATTGAGGCCGGCAACAATGCCCGTGCCGCCGTTGGACGGACGCGGCGTTGTATCGATTTCGGTAGCAAATGCGTTGGCCTGAGCGGCGTTGCTGATGAGAGTCCAATCGATCGACTGGACTGCCCCATCCGAGAAATAAACAAGAGTTACCGCGATTTGACCGAGCGTACCGGTCGCGATTGCGTTTTGGATCACCGCGCTTTGAAACGCCGACACGTACCCGTCCTTCATCAGATTAAAGTCGGTACCGTCGACACTGCCGGAGACATCGGTCAGTAGAACCAATTCAAGATCGACTGGCACAGAACTCGCTGTCGGCGCATAGACCGCCATTCCAAAGGTCACCGCTGCTGCGCAAAAGACTTTTTTTATTGACTGAATCATTTTTATTGTTCCTCTTGTTCGCTAAGGCCACCTAAGGCAGCCCGCCATTAACGATTACGCACAAAACCCCAGACCGCGAAAGAGCCGGTAGCGCGTTTCGTGCCAATCGCTTAAGGCACTGATATATCTAAATTTATTTTTTCTTAGCGGGCGAAGTGTAAAAAACCTCGACGCGAAGAGGCCCCCGCCCTAGTCAGGGTGGTGTGGCGTCTGCTGCGGCTCGCGACTCAGCTGATCTGTTCGCGGAAATGCCCGCGCTCGGCGGATTCCGCTTGCTAACGACGTTTTCGAGTCGTGGCAAGAAGTGCCAGCACGAGCGCGAACAGCGTCGCTGTTGCCGGTTCGGGTACCGAAAGAACGTCGCTGCGCAGTTCCTCGGGATTCGGCTGCGGATAAAAACCTTCCGACGGCACATCCCGAAGGATCCAGTCATCCGAGGAATCGTCACCTACGATAAAGGGACCGATGATTGCCTGATGCTTCGCGTGATCACCTTCTGATGAGGTCGCCTGGAAGTTCATAGCGTCGTTGAAGGGAGCGAAGGCATCGAGTTGCGCCTCATTCAGTCCGTCGTACGTCGCCGAGATCGGGGCTGAATGCACACCGAACGCAGTCAGCAATAGGCCGAGAAAAAGTAGTTTCATTGCGCGTTCCTGCACATCGTTCATTGGCGCGAGCGCGTTCAGCGGCAGAGGAACCACGCCTGTGGGTTTCAGTCCTAGAGTCAATACTGCCGCTGAGGTTGCGGGCAGGCAATCATCCGAACCGACGGCGAGCGCGCGTTATCTGCAATAGGCCAAACTGCAGTGAAGCATCCGTTTGGCCTATTGCACCGCATGGCCGCGCGATCATCGGAATCGCCCGATCGCAGAATGAACCGCGTCCGCCTTAACCGCGACACGCTGGGCCTGCACACACGA
>DATEOP010000218.1:0-4205 GCA_035274065.1 Burkholderiaceae bacterium | reverse complement strand
ATGGTGAGCGGCATCTTGCCCGTGGTAGGCGTTCCGTTGCCCTTCATCAGCTACGGTGGAACTGCGCTAGTGACACTCGGCATGGCGTGTGGACTGCTGATGGCGATAGCTGCGCACCGCAAACTCGTGCAAAGCTAGCGCTGAACGTGCAAACCCGCTTTCGTGCGATGGTTACTGCGGGAATTGCAGCGGTGACTTTCATTGCAGGGTGCGGGACGACGCAGCGTGGCGGTTATTACCAGAATGATGGGCCGCCGGACCGGCCACCAAGCGACGTCGCGTCAACTCCTGATGCGATTCCCAGAATCGAACCGTTTCTCGCGCGCGCGAATCGGCCGTATGTTGCGTTGGGTCGCAGTTACACGCCTTTGACGACAGATGTTGCGTTTCGTGAGCGCGGGCTGGCGTCTTGGTACGGCAAGCAGTTTCATGGCAACCGCACCGCGAGCGGCGAGATCTATGACATGTTCGCGATGACCGCTGCACATCCGACGCTGCCGCTGCCCAGCTATGTGCGAGTGACCGGAGTTCGCAGCCGGCAAAGTGTCATCGTTCGAGTCAACGACCGCGGCCCATTTAGATCGGATCGCATCATCGATCTTTCGTACGCAGCTGCGTCCAGGCTGGGTTTTGTCGGCATCGGCACCGTGGAGGTTGAGATCGAACGCATTACTCATGCGCAGATCACGTCCGGTGAGTGGCGCGCTCTCCCCTGATGATCAAGGTGTCTGTACGGTGGATGGTGGGGCTAGGTGCCGGGGCAGCGGCAGCGATTGCGCTGAGCACTTGGATCTATGTCGACGTGCAACGCGAGCTTCAAAAGCTGGCTGCATCCAATTTGCGAGCGGTGCTTGACGCGGAAGCGAGTGCGCTCGAGACATGGATTCGCGAGAAACAGGTCAATGTCGACCGGTGGTCAAAGGATGCGCGCGTGATTGGAGCAGCCAACGCAATGAATCATCAGGGCCTGCACTCGGTCGCGGGCGACAGCGCCGCGGCTTTGGCTGCGTGCCGCGGCGTGATCAGTGATGCGCTGGTCAATGCGATCGATGCTCTTCGCCAGAGCGATGCAGCCGATGGCGCCAGTCTGGTTGACCGATCCGGCCGCGTGCTCGCGGCTCGCACTCGCGAGTATTGCGGCTTGACCCTGACACCCGAACGCTTGCGACAACTCAAGCCGGTGTTCGATGGCCAATCGGTGTTCGCGCCGCCGATGAGTGAGCGCCAGTGGCTTAGCGCCGCACCGAACGCCGAGGCGAGACGACCCTTGGTCTGGTTTGTGGCGCCGGTGCGAAACGAGGCCGGGGAGATCATCGCCGCTCTGAACATCGGCAAGTTGGCCGCAGCGCGCTTTTCGACTTCACTGTTGGCCGCGCGTCCAGGATCGACTGGTGAGGCGTATGCGTTCGATGCTCGCGGCAGGCTGCTGTCCGAAAGCCGGTTTCGTTTGGAATTGGAGCGCAATGGCGCTATTAAGCCCGGCGATTCAACGATTCTGTCAGTTCGGCTCGATGGTTCGGAGGAAGACACGCCGCAACATTGGACTACGCTCGCGGCGCTGGCGCGCGACGGCATCGCCCGCACCGATGGTGAACTCACTGGTGAGGTATTGGAGCCCTATAGAAACTACGTCGGTCAATCGGTCGTTGGAGCGTGGCGCTGGTTGCCGCAATACGGCTTCGGCATCGCGGTCGAGGCCGGTCGCGACGAAGTATTTGCGCCTTTACGCCGCGTCGAGGCCGCATATCGGCTTATCGCTGTGCTGGCCGGACTCGTGCTTTTGGCGCTGCTCGCCGCAACGCTGTGGATTCAAGTGCTGCGAGGCCAGCGCGACGAAGCCCGCCAGCTGGGCAGCTACGAATTGCTTGAACAAATCGCCGAAGGAGGCATGGCGAGCGTATGGCGTGCGCAGCATCGATTGTTGAAGCGTCCGGTGGCGATCAAACTACTGGCACTGCGCGTTGCGAACGATGAAGGCCTGGCGCGGTTCGAGCGCGAAGTGCGACTCGCCAGTCAATTAATGCATCCCAATACGGTGGCAATCTTCGACTATGGCCGTTCGCCCGCCGGCGAGCTTTTTTGTGCGATGGAGTTACTCGACGGCATCACCGTGCAACAACTCGTCGAGCAATACGGGTCGCAACCCGCGGCGCGCGTTGCCCACGCGATGCACGGCATCGCAGGATCGCTGTCCGAAGCGCACGAGCGCGGACTCGTGCACCGTGATATCAAGCCAGCCAATGTGATGTTGTGCCAGCGCGGCGCCGACTTCGATATCGTCAAGGTGCTCGACTTCGGACTCGTCAAGAGCGTGAGCGAGCCGCATACGCGCGATTTGACGCGTGCGCTGCGCGTCCTGGGTACGCCGTCATATATGGCCCCTGAACGCATCGAGCATCCGGAAAGCGCCGATGCCCGCTCCGACATCTATTCGCTGGGCGCGCTCGGCTACTTTATGTTGACTGGCTGTCCACCGTATCAGGCTGGCGACGATCTGGCCCTCGCCTATAAGGTAGTCAATGCGCCTGTGCCGACGCTCGAAGGCGACGATTTGCTGTCCAAGCTGATTCAGGACTGTCTACGTAAAAGCATTGACGCGCGCCCGCAAAGCACGCAGGAGGTGCTTGATCGGCTCGATGAAGTGCTACACGAAGTGCCATGGACTCCGGCGGATGCCCGCTCCTGGTGGGCCAACCATCCCGGAGCGCCGAAGTCCACAACCTCATCCCAGCCTACGCTGAAGCAGACTTGAGCTGCAGAGCCAGGTTGTACAGCCCCGACTTTGCTTGACCGCTGGCCTTCGCCGCTATCGCGGCCGCGCGCGACGGCGGCATCTCTTCCAAGAGCACGGTAAGCCAGCGAGCGACGGACGGATCGATTTTGTCGCCGTCGGTGTCGGCAGATGCGGCGACATCGACCAGGACGACATATTCGCCGCGCTCTTCGATGCGCAGCGCAGCCAAGTCGGAAGCCTTGTGCACCGACACGGTTTCAAATTTCTTGGTCAGCTCTCGCGCCAGCACTACCCGTCGGTCCGGTGCAAGCGCGGTAGACAACAATCTCACCAGATCGGCAATTCGGTGCGGCGCTTCGAACAACACAAATGCTTTCTTGTCGGCGGCCAGCATTCGCAGGATCCGCTCGCGTTGCTGCGCACCGCTTGGCAGAAAGCCGGCGAATACGAACGGACCGGCGCCGAGGCCGGCCACTGACAACGCTGCGGTGGCGCTGCTTGGACCGGGTACCGAAATAACGCGCTGGCCCGCATCCAGAACGGCACGCACGATCACTTCGCCCGGATCGGATATGCCGGGCGTTCCGGCATCGGTGACCAACGCAGTTCGCTCGCCGCGTGCCAGGCGCTCGACGATCTGCGGTGCCAATTCGCGCTCGTTATGTTGATGAGCTGACAGCAGCGGCGTGTTGATTTCATAGCGCGCCAAAAACGGTCGCGTAACGCGCGTGTCTTCAGCAGCGATCACGTCGACGTTAGCCAACACCCATAACGCGCGCAGTGTGATGTCGGCCGCATTGCCGATCGGCAGGCCAACTACATACAATGAGCCAGCGGGCAGTTCCTGCGCCGCCACATCCGACAATGCAATCAATCGATCCTGCTGCAGGTTTTGCGTGACTGTTCCCATAGCTGCACGTCGCTTGCTGAGGTTGCCTCTCACATTGCTGGCAAGTGTGGCATGCAGTCTCGGAACTTATGCGTCGGCGCAGACGCCGCCGGCAATCGATACGGCGCAACCGTTGGGACCGCCGGCAATCGCGCTCGTACTGCCGAACCAGCAGGGAATTTTCGCCGCCGCTGCCGAAGCGGTGCGGCAAGGGTTTTTCTCGGCGCACAAGGCGAGCGGAAGCACCGCGACGATTCAGGTGATCGAGATCGGCGACGAGGTAGAGCAGATCGGCACCGCGCTGGCGGCCGCGCGCGATCGAGGCGTTCGCGTCGCCGTCGGACCTTTGCGACGCGACCAGGTCAACTCGCTCGTCGAAGGTGGGCGTGCCGTGCTGCCGCTTGTTGCGCTCAATTTTCCTGATCGCGATGCGAGTGCTCCGGCGACGATGATTGCGCTGGGCCTGTCGGCCGAAGCCGAGGCCGAGCGCGTGGTTCAAGGCGCGCTGTCGAGCTTTATCAATCTACCGCCTGGAGTGTCGACGGGCCCACGCATCATGGTGATTGCCGGCCTCGGTGCTCT
>DATEOP010000217.1:0-2435 GCA_035274065.1 Burkholderiaceae bacterium | reverse complement strand
ATCTTCCGAAAAGGCCACGAGCTATACGGTTTGCACGAGGCGCGAGATGCGATACGCAGGAGCGGGCGGGCGATCGTGACAGAGGGGTACATGGATGTGCTGCGCCTGTCGCAGTCGGGATTGGAGGAGTCGGTGGCGGCGCTCGGCACCGCCATCACCAGCGCGCACGTCGGGGCCTTGTTCAAAGTGGCCGACCATCTGATCTTTGCCTTTGACGGGGACGCTGCCGGACGCAAGGCCGCACGGCGGGCGCTCGAGGCTGCTTTGCCGGTGATCGCCGATACCAAGCGTGCGAGCTTTGTATCCCTGCCTGAGGGCCAGGATCCAGACAGTTTGATCGGAGAACTAGGCGCGGCAGGGTTTGACGCTGCGCTGAACGAAGCGCTGCCGTTGTCCGAGTTTTTTATCCGAACTTTGACGGGAACTGCAGAGCGACGACCGGTCACCGCCGAGGAGCGCGCAGCGTTGCTGGGCGCTGCCAAGCCGTTGCTGTTGTCGATGGCGCCCGGGGCTATGCGGTTGCAACTCGTACGAGAACTGGCCGAAGCGACACGCACTCCACACGAGGCAGTCGAAGAACTCTATGGACTGCGCAAGTCGCCCAAGGTGCGCCCGGCCTCGGTCGAACGACGTACGCGCAGAGTCGAGGTGAACGACCTGAAGCTTGCCATCCTGCAGCAGTTGCTTGCGCACCCGATGCTTGCCCGTGAGTTCAATCAGGACGTGATCGACGAACACCTGCCGGGCGATGATCGAATCGACCGCGAGATCGCCGAGGTTTGGCGAGCCTCCACAGCAACCACCGCTTCCGAGGCTGCAGTCCTGAGTCACGGTGCTTTGCTTGAGATGTTGGGCGAGAGCGAATATGCCGACGAATACCGCGCGATCGCGGCGCAGGAAATGGAGATCGAAACCGGGGTTGAAGTCGCGCATCAAATCGTGTCTGAGGCGTACGCAAAGTTGAGGCTGCGGCGCTTTGAACGCGACCGTGCTGCGCGGCTCGCCGATTATGAACGGGACCCGTCGCCGCAGCGCTTGGACGCCTACCGCGCAGCCGATCAGGCCTACACCCGGGCCCGTGAGCCCGCCGAGCAGACCACTGGGCACTGATTGCTGGCGCCGGCCGGCAAGCTGGCAATTGAACTTTTTGCCGCAAAATTGTCCGATTCGTGGTAGATTTAACGGTTTCGCAGCTCGCCTAGTGAGCTCGGGCGCCCAGGAGATCGCGGATGATCGGTGGCGCGTAGCAAATTTTTTAGCGACAGTTTGTGCAATTACCGAAACGCGATCCTCGGATCGGACGTTGGGTTACAGGTCTCAAACGGGATCTCATGCGCAGCGCGTCGTAAAGATCGGCCTGATTCTGCGTGAGTAGAAGCGCGGCTTGGTTGAGAAGGCTCATTTGAACCCAATGATGTGTTTGTCGACTGCGCACGAAGCGACTCAAGCGCTTACGTGCGCGTTTGGCATTGACGAACCGATCGGATAAGCGGCGCTGTCCGATCGAAACAGGTGAACGCAATGGCATTAAGAAAACAGGAAGTGAGAAAAGTCGAATCGAAGGTCAAGCCCACTCGCGCAGCGGCTTACGACGAGCACGGCAAGGTTGCCAAGAGCGCAATGAAGAAACTCGAAGCGACGTTGTTGTCCGCCGCAGCGAAGTCGGCAGGCAGCCGTTCTGCAGCGCCGGAGTCCAACGGAGCGCCCAACGGTACTCCGCCGGCAGAAGGCGCTGCCCGAGGACGTCCTGGCCGCAAGCCGAAGCAAAGTGCCGAACAACTGCTAAACGGCGGCGTCGACGCGGTGCCCGAAGCGGTAGACGCCGCCGACGATCCAAGCGTGCAGATCGTCGAAAAAATGAGCGCAACCAAGTTGCGCGCAAAAGACCGTCGCGCAAAGGAAAAGGCGCTGAAGGAAGCGCTTGAACGTAGCTACCACGGTACCGAGGAAGATCTCGAAACCCGCCGCAACAAATTAAAGGCGTTGATCAAGCTTGGCAAAGAGCGCGGATTTTTAACGTACGCCGAGATCAACGATCACTTGCCCGACGCGCTAGTCGATGCTGAGGCCATTGACGCGATCATCAGCACGTTTAGCGACATGGGACTCCAGGTCTTTGACCAGGCGCCTGATGCCGAAACGGTTTTGATGAGCGAGAACGTCCCGGCGGCCACGCCCGACGATGCCGCTGAGGAAGAAGTTGAAGCCGCACTGTCGACCGTCGATGCCGAATTTGGCCGCACTACGGATCCGGTGCGCATGTATATGCGCGAAATGGGTTCGGTCGAGCTGTTGACGCGCGAAGGCGAGATTGAAATTGCCAAGCGCATCGAAGACGGCTTGAAGCACATGGTGATGGCAATTTCCGCGTGCCCGACAACGATTGCCGAAATCCTCGCCTACGGCGAGCGCATTCGTGGAACTGAAATTCCGAT